>RZYE01000118.1 GCA_009930425.1 Actinomycetota bacterium
CGGATGCGGCGGGGCGCGTACTCGGAGACGAGGGTGGAGGCCACCGGCAGCTCCGCGCCGAGCCCGAGCCCGACGACGAAGCGCAGCACGAGCAGCAGCCCGAGCCCGCCCACGAGGGCGGAGGCGCCGGTTGCCAGCCCGTAGACGAGCAGGGTGAGGGCGAACACCGAGCGCCGGCCGATCCGGTCAGCGAGCAGTCCACCGAGGGTGGCGCCGACCGCCATGCCCACGAACCCGACGGACGCGAGCGCCGAGAGCTCACCCGAGCCCAGCCCCCACTCCGCCGCGAGGGCCGCCATGATGAAGGAGATGAGCCCGACATCCATCGCGTCCAGCGCCCAGCCGACGCCCGAACCGACGACCAGCTTGCCGTGGAGCCTCGTGAAGGGCAGGCGGTCGAGCCGCTGTGGACGCGTCAGGACGTCGCCGGGTGCGGTGCCCTGACCGCCGGGTGCCGTGCTCTGCATGAGGAGAAGCATCCCACCGTGCGGCCTTCTCCCGCCCGGCCGTCCGCGAGGCCGCCGCATTAGGCTTGGCCGCATGCGCATCGACCTGCACACCCACTCGACGGCGTCTGACGGCACCGACTCGCCGGCCGAGGTGATGGAACGCGCCGCCCTTGCCTCGCTCGACGTGGTCGGGCTGACCGACCACGACACGGTGGCGGGCTGGGACGAGGCCGTGGGCGCCGTCCACCGCACCGGCGTGGCGCTCGTCCGGGGCGCCGAGGTCTCGAGCAACGCCGACGGCATCCCGGTGCACATTCTGTCCTACCTGCACGATCCCGCCGATGCCGCCCTCGCCGCGCTGCTCGAATCGACCCGGACACTCCGCGTGCGCCGGGCACGCGCGATGGTCGAGGAGCTCGCCCGCGACTTCCCGATCACGTGGGAGGATGTCGCCGCCCAGGCGGCCGACGACGAGACTGTGGGCCGCCCCCACATGGCGGACGCGCTGGTGGCCGCCGGCGTCTTCCCCGACCGGGACGCCGCCTTCGTGCGGGTCCTGCACAACACGGGTCCGTACTACATCCACCTGGACACCCCCCACCCACGGGACGTGGTGGCAGCGATCCGGGCCGCCGGCGGTGTGCCCGTGATGGCCCACCCCCTCGCGGCGAAGCGTGGCCGGGTGGTGGGCGACGACGTCGTCGCGGACCTGGTCGACCACGGCCTCGCAGCGCTGGAGGCGTTCCACCGCGACCACGACCCGGCCGCCGTCGTCCACGCCCGGGCGCTGGCCGCCCGGCTGGGAATCCCCGTGACCGGAGCCTCCGACTACCACGGCGCGGGCAAGCCGAACCGCCTCGGCGAGAACCTGACGGCTCCGGCCGTCTACGAGGAACTGATCGCCCAGGGGAGGCTCGAGGTGGTCAGGCCGTGACCCGGCACCTCACCGCCGACTCCTGACGACGCTCACTCGCCGCCGCTGCGGCGCGTCCGGCGGCGTGGGCGACGGCGCTGCTTGGGCTCGTCGTCCCGCTCGCGTCCGCCACGGCTGTCCGGCGTGGCCCGGCCATGACGGCCGCCCCGCGGCTTGCCCTCGACGTCCTCGAGCTCCTCGGCCTCCAGGCCCGCCCGGGTGCGCTGCCCGCGGGGAAGCCGGCCGGTGAGGCCCTCCGGGATGTCCAGGTCGCTGAGCAGGTGAGGAGAGTTGTGGTACGTCTCCACGGGCTCGGCGTTCCCGAAGCCGAGCGCCTTGTTGATGAGCGACCAGCGGGGGGTGTCGTCCCAGTCGACGAAGGTCACCGCGGTCCCGGTGTGGCCGGCGCGGCCGGTTCGGCCCACGCGGTGGAGGTAGATCTTCTCGTCCTCGGGGCACTGGTAGTTGATGACGTGCGTGACGTCGTCGACGTCGATTCCGCGGGCTGCGACATCGGTGGCGACCAGCACGTCCACCTTGCCGTGGCGGAAGGCGCGCAGCGCCTGCTCCCGGGCGCCCTGGCCGAGGTCGCCGTGGATGGCGGCGGCGGCGAACCCGCGCTCCTGCAGGTGCTCGGCCACGTTCGCGGCGGTTCGCTTGGTGCGGGTGAAGACGATGGTGAGGCCCCTGCCACGGGCCTGGAGGATGCGTGTCAGCAGTTCCACCTTGTTCATCGCGTGCGCCCGGTAGACGACCTGCTTGACGGAGGCCACCGTCTTGGAGGTGTCGTTCGGATCCGCCGCCCGGATGTGGGTGGGCTGCGCCATGTAGCGGCGCGCGAGGGCGACGACGGCCCCCGGCATGGTGGCGGAGAACAGCATCGTGTGGCGCGTCGCGGCCGTCTTCGAGATCAGCTTCTCCACGTCCGGGAGGAAGCCGAGGTCAAGCATCTCGTCCGCCTCGTCCAGCACGACGGTGCGGACGTGGGAGAGGTCCAGCACCTTGTGGCGGATGAGGTCGATCATACGGCCCGGCGTTCCCACCACGACCTCGGCACCCGCCTTCAGGGCCTCGATCTGCGGTTCGTAGGCCCGGCCGCCGAACACCTTGACGATGCGGAGGTTGCGACGCCGGGAAGCGGCCTCGAGGTCTCCTGCCACCTGGAGCGCGAGCTCGCGGGTGGGGACGACCACGAGTCCCTGGGGCTTGCCCGCATGCGGCAGCTTGTCCCAGCCCTCCTCCCCGGGGGCGATCACCTTGTGGAGCATGGGCAGGCCGAAGCCGAGCGTCTTCCCGGTGCCGGTCTTGGCCTGTCCGATGATGTCCCGGCCTGCGAGGGCGACCGGGAGGGTCATGGCCTGGATCGGGAACGGGCTGGTGATCCCGATGTCGCGCAGCGAGTCGACGATGTCGTCCCGGATCTCGAAGTCGGAGAAGTGGACGCCCTTCACCTCCATGCTCTGCGGTTCCTCGGTGAGTCCGGCGGTGGAGGCGTGCGCGACGACGCCCGTGGGTTCGACGTGGATTGTCATGGATGTCCTTACGATTCGGCTGGGCGCGCGATGACGTGGCGCGCTGGGGGTGGCAGCCGATCGTGAAAGAACTGCACCGGAAACGGTGCCGTGAACGTGTGCCTGCGGGACGACCGGGCAACCTGACCCCGATCCTACCGTCCCGGTGCCACCGGGTCACGGGAGAGCGGTGTGACGCCGGCCGCGGCCACTAGGGTTGGAGGATGACCTCCCCCGAATCCCCGGATCGCGCCCACCCCTCGGATGAGGCCCTGAACGACTTCCTCGGCCTGCTGGGCTACTCGAGCCTCGGCTCGTTCGCCCTCCTCGCCGAGGATGCGGCGCACGCTCCCGACATGGCGTCGCGCCTCATGCTGTCCCGCATGGCCGCGGGAGAACTCGCCGGGATCGACCGCGTGGAATTCCTCGTCGCGGAGCGCGGCGGCGACTTCGACGCGCTGATGGCCAGCTACCGGGACCTCTTCGCCGGCTACCTGCTGCGTGCGGTTCCCCGGGACTGGTGGGAGCGCCTCGTCCGCAGCTACGTGGGCTACAACATGATCCAGGACATGCTGCGCAACCTCGCCTCCTGCGTCCCCGAGGGACTGCGGGCCGAGACCGCCGCCAGCGTCGGCAGCTCCGGCCACGACGACTTCGTGGCTGCCGTCCTCACTCCCGTGATCGCGTCCGAGCCCCAGTTGGCGGCCCGCCTCGGGCTCTGGGGCCGCCGGGTGGTGGGGGAGGCGCTGACGATCGTGCAACGGCTCTTCCAGGAGCACCCGGCCCTCATCGAGTTCGCGTGTGGCGAGCAGGACCCGGGCCTGCGCATCCAGCGACTGGTCACCGACCTCCAGGCCGAGCACTCCCGGCGACTCCGTCGGCTCGGACTGAATGCCTGAGATTCAATCCACGAAGAAGGTCCGGGTGTCGGACATCGGCGCACCGGCCTCGCCATCCGAGGGGTCGTCCTCGACGATCTCGATGATGTACTCGCCTGCATCGAGATCAAGGTTGAAGGAGAACGGGGCGAACTCCTGGCCGGCGCTGGTCGTGGTGAAGCCTGACTCGAGTAGCGTGCCATCACCGTCGTAGAGTCTCCACGGTACATTGGCCTCGAATGCGGCCGCCTCCCCGGAAATGGCGACAGTTCCCGAGGCGAACACCTCGTCCGGCACTGGGCTGTCGAGTTGCACGAGCATTCGGACATCGAGCGGGTCCGCGCGTACTTCCGGATCATCCCAGGTGAGGGCACCCCAGAGTTCGCCGGCGGGCTCGCCGTCGATGTGCAAGATCACACCGGCGTCGGGATCCTCCGCCGCCTCCGTCACGGTCCAGACGAGTTGCTGGACCATGAGCGCGGCCCCGGCGGAGCCAACGTCGGCGATCCGCGCCTCGGCTGACAGGTCGACAGTGATGAGACCGGGTTCCTCGCGCACGGAGAGAACCTTGGTGCCGGGATGCCATTGTGTCCAGTAGTCCGGGTCGCGCGGTCCCTTGATCATGGCCTCGATGGCGAAGACCGCGCTGTCGTCGATCATGTCCTGCCGTTCCCGGGCGAGCCGCGGACCGCTCCGGGTGTCGAGCACGAACCACGCGGTCACCCACGCCGGCTCCTGCGGGCTGGACGGTTCGGATGTGGACGGCGGGGTGGTCCCGTTGGTGGGCGACGACGTCACGCCGTCGTCCGGGACCGTGGAGGTGGTGCAACCGGCCACCACCAGGCAGGCGGCCGCGACGACCCCCCAAACGTCGATGCGGCGCGGTGACCTGCCGCCTCGATTCGTCCCGGTGCGACCACAACTCGTCGCCGTCCGACCCTCCGATGCCATGCTGCGCTCCTGACGGTCGCTCAGTTCGGACTGAGCAGGTTGCCCTTGACGTGGTCCAGCCGCCAGGCGCTCTCATCGCCCGGCCGTGTCTGCTTGCAGTACCAGCTGTGCAGGTCGTTGCCGAACTGGTGCTGGAACACGCAGGCTGCCCCGTCGCCGTACTGCGGGTTGCCGGGAATCTCGTAGAACGGCCCGGTCGGTGATGTCCCGGTCATGATCCGGGTCAACCAGACGCCGCTCTCCTTGGTCTCTACCGCGAGGTAGTAGATGCCGTTGACGTACATCATGGACGGCGCGGCGAGCACGTTTCGGGACAGGGCGATCCGGGTGCCGAGGTCGAACCTGCCGGATCCGATGAGGCCCGCGATGGTGGTCGCGGACTTGACGCGGATCTCATACAGGTACTCAGTGCCGGGTACCACCCGGTAGTAGTAGAGGTGGTACCGGTTGGTGGTCGGGTCCCGGAACAGAGTCGGGTTGCCAGTGCCGGTGGTGCCCTCCGCCTCGACGAGGACCGTCGGGCTGCCGAACGACGTACCGTTCAGTCCGTCTTGTGACGTCTGCAGCGTGATCGTCGTGTCCCACTCCTCGTTGACGACCATGGCGACGGAGGAGCCGTCCTGGATGGCCCCGAAGGCCCACCGACACGGCCAGTCGCTCGGGAACCACGGCTGATCGCCGCCCACGTACCAGGAGTTGTCATCCAGGTCGTTGGCCCGGGCGATGTTGATTCCGCCACAGTTGTTGTGTCCGAAGTAGCCGAGGTACCGGTAGCCCTCGTTGATGGCGGGGGCGAGCCCGGGATTGACGTCCAGCACGCTCATCGTGTGCGGGTACTGGCCGGAGGCGTAGGTCGAGTCCACCACAGCAGCCTGGGGAGCGCCGAGGTCGAAGTACCCCTGGAATGAGCCCCTGCTGGCGTTGGCGTAACCCAGGAGGGTCTTGCTCGTGTAGCCCCAGCTCTGGAGAGTCGCGTCGGAGTACTCGTTGGCGCTCACGGTCAGCCAGTCCCGGTCCGTGGGCTGCCACCACCGATACACCGCCACCCGGTTCGTGCCGGAGCTCTTGTACAGGTAGAACTGGAACGTCTTGGACCCGTAGCCGGACAGGCTGCCGCCGTCGACGACGTCGGCCCAGTCAGTGTTGCTGCTGCTGTACCACCGGTACACGGCGACCATGTCGCCTGCTGACGAGGAGAGCAGCGGGACGTAGAACTGCGGTCCCGTCTGCTGGGTGTAGCCGGTCGGGACGCCGAAGTCGCCGTGCTGCGGGACGCTCACCCAGTCGCCCACGGTCGCGCGGTTGTAGCGGTACACGGGCGTGGGCGCGGAGCTCCCCGGCGTCACCTTTGCCGCGACTGCGGTGTTGGTGATGGTGCAGGCGATGTCGTCCCCGGTGGTGAGGGTGACCTGGTTGCCAGTGACGGTGACCGGGCTGCCGGCGCCGGTGACGCAGGACCAGGTGGTGCCGTTGGTGTACCCGGTGACGG
>RZYE01000119.1 GCA_009930425.1 Actinomycetota bacterium
ACCAACCAGCGGGACCTCGGCATGGTGTTCCAGCAGTACTCCCTGTTCCCCCACCTCACCGTGATGGAGAACGTGGAGTTCGGGCTGCGGATGCGCAAGGTCCCGGCCGAGGACCGCCGCCGGCGCTCGCAGGAGTCGCTCGATCTGGTGGGCCTCGGCGAGCACGGCAAGAGGTACGCCCACCAGCTCAGTGGTGGCCAGCAGCAGCGGGTCGCCCTGGCCCGCGCCCTCGTGACGCGGCCCCGCGTCCTCCTGCTCGACGAGCCGCTCTCCGCCCTCGATGCCAAGGTCCGGGCCGGTCTCCGGGACGAGATCCGGCGCATCCAGACCGAACTGGGCATCACCACCCTGTTCGTCACCCACGACCAGGAGGAGGCCCTCGCCGTCGCAGACAGGGTCGCGGTGATGAACGAGGGCAGGATCGAGCAGATCGGCACGCCCGAGGAGCTCTACTCCACCCCGGTCTCGCCGTTCGTGGCGGGCTTCGTGGGGCTGACCAACCGGTTGCCGGCCGAGCTGGCGCGGGGCACGGTCTCCGTGCTCTCCGCGAGCGTCCCGGTACTCAACCACACGGTCCCGGATGGCCCGGTGACCGCGTTCGTCCGGCCGGAGGACGTGATCCTCGCCGAGGCCGGCGTGCCGGCCACCGTCCTCACGTCCAGCTTCCTCGGCTCGCTGCGCCGCACCCACGTGCAACTGGACCTGGGGAAGGACCATCCGATCATCGTGGTGCAGCACGAGGTCTCGGACGTCCGGCGCCCGGGCGAGAAGGTGAACCTGACGCTCAGGGACCACGCCGTCGTCGTCGAGGCCCGCACGTGACGCCGGCACCGACGTCGGCGGGGAATTTGGCAGGTTCCTGCCATGTCATGTAGTTGCATCGCGCTGGGAAGTGATGCATGATTCTAGATCAAGAGCGAAGTGCGACGCCTGCCCCCCTGCGTGTCGCACTTCGTTCTTCATTTTCCCGGACGTGCGCCGCTCGTGCACGCTCCTGGTCGGCCGGACGTGAGTACTGTGTGCCGCGGCGGCGTGGCCATTTCGCGCAGGGTCGCCACGCTGGTTAGCGTGAGGGAATGGCACCGCCCCTGCACTTCCTGCGCCGTCGCAACCCCGTGGTGCCGTCCGCGACCACCTCACCGGACGGGACAGCAGCCACCGACCCCGTCCCGAGCCGTGGCGAGTCCGCCACCACGGACCGTTCTGCCAGGTCTCCGGGAACTGCATCCCCTGCCGACCAGCCCAAAGGCAACCAGCCCACAGGCGACCAGCCCGCAGGCGACCAGCCCGCAGGCGACCAGCCCGCTGGCGACGGCCAGGTGACCGAGTCCGGGGACACGCGTCCCGCCGGCACCGACTCCGCCATCCAGCTGGCGCTCGCCCGGTGGCGCGCCGACATCGAGGAACTGGCCGGCGCCTCCACCCTGGCGGACATCACTCAACTGGGTGGCGCCCTCGTCGACCTCACCCAGGCACACCCGTCCGGGATCGCCCAGCTCTACGCGGGCCGGCCCACGCGGCTGTCGAACCTCGTCCGGGAGACGACGGCGCTCACCACCGCGCGCCGGGCGGCACGTGCCGTGCTCCAGCGTGCCGAGGAGTTCTCGCAGCGGTTCGCCACCGCCCCGATCTACCTCGTGATCGGCATCGGCCACTGGGCGGACCTCGCGGGCGATGGACCGGAACCGGACATCCGGCTCGTCCACGCGCCCCTCATGCTGCGCCCGCTCCGGCTGACGGAGGTGGAGGGACCGGAGGCCGACTTCGAGTTGCAGCTCGATCCCGGGATCGAGATGAACCCCGAGTTCGTCTCCGCCCTGCACCGGGCGGGCGCAACGCCGGACCTCGAGGCGCTGGCGGCCATGTCGGTCACCGAGCACGGGTTCTCCCCGCGCGCCACCCTCACCCGGCTCTCGGAGCTGGGCAGGCTCCACCTGTCGGACTTCGACATGTCCGAGCGCATCCACGTGGGCCCGTTCCTGCACCCCGGCCAGATCCTGCTGGACGACCTCGTGGCCACGGACTCCCTGCTCCTCGCGCACCCCGTCGTCGCCGCCCTGGCCGGTGACATCGAGGCCAAGCGTGCGCTCGCCGAGCCCCTGCCGGCGACCAGCCCGTTCGACCGTGCCCCGGACGCCGAACGCGGCGTGGGGGACCTCGATCCGGTGCAACAGGGCGTCATCGACCAGGTCGTCTCCGGCCGCAGCCTCGTCGTGGACGCACGGGCCGGATCGCAGGCACCGGAGACCATCGCCGCGATCCTCGCCGACGCCGCCGCCTCAGGCCGGTCCGTGGTGTACGTGCCGGGCAGCCGGCGCACCGGGCGCGCCACGATCCGCGTGCTCGCCGATTCCGGGCTCGGCGACCTCGTCCTCGACCTGCAGGACTCGCAGTGGCGGGCGACGGCGGCGGAGCGCCTCCGCTCCGGCCTCCAGCCGTGGGAGGACCACCTGGACGACGACGCCGTCCGCCGGATGCGCGCCACCCTCCTCGACGTCCGGTCCCGCCTCGAGAGCTACACCGCCGCCCTCCACCGCCGCCGGGACCCCTGGGGGATCTCCGCCTACGACGCCCTCCAGCACCTGGCGGACCTCACCGCCTCCGCCTCAGGTCCCAGCACGCACGTCCGCCTCGACGGCGCCACGGTCGCGCGCCTCGACTCCGCGGCCCGGGCGACGGCGGCCGAGGACCTCACCCGTCTGGCCGTGCTGGGGGGATTCTCGGTGCGGCGCCACGACACCCCGTGGTTCGGCGCCCACGTCTCCTCCGCGAAGGAGGCCACCCGGGCCCTCGAGCTGACCCAGGTGCTCTCCGAGATGACGCTGCCGCAGGTCATCTCCGACGTGGGGAGGGTGACGCGTGAGACCGGGCTCGAGCGCGCGGGCTCCCTGTCCGCCTGGCTGGAGCAGATCGAGATGCTGAAGGGGATCCGTGAGTCCCTCGACGTGTTCACCCCGGTGATCTTCGAACGCTCCGCCGCGGACATGGTGATCGCGACCGCCACCCCGCAGTGGCGCCGGGAGCACGGCGCCGAGATGGCCTCCTCGACCCGGCGCCGGCTGACGAAGCAGGCGCGCGACCTCGTACGCCCCGGGCGTCCCGTGGAGGACCTGCACGCCGCACTGGCGCGGGTCCAGAAACAGCGTGAGGTGTGGCGGCGCCACTGCCCCGCGGGGGGCTGGCCGCGGGTCCCGCAGGGCCTCGGCGACCTGGAGCGCACGGCGAACCAGGCCCGCGAGCAGATCGCCGAGCTCACCCCGGTGTTCGACGACGACCTCCCCGGCATGGCCCTCGAACAGCTGCGGGACCGTCTCCTCGAACTCGGCCGTGACCCCTCGGCCCTGCGGTACCTGCCCGAGATCAACGTGATCAACACCAGCCTCAGGGAGCGGGGCCTCGGTCCCCTCGTGGAGGACCTGCGCGAGCGTCGCCTCGATCCTGACGCGGCCGCCGCCGAGCTCGAGCTCGCCTGGTGGGCGTCCGTCCTCGATTCCATCCTCCGGTCCGACTCCGCCCTCTCGGGGTACGACGGCGCCACCCTGAACCGGCTCGCGGACCATTTCCGGGCCCTCGACCGCGCGCAGGTCAAGTCCCTGCCCGGGCCGGTGCGCCGCGCCGTGGGGCGCCGGCTGGGCCGGGTCATCGCCGCGGACAAGGTCGCCGCACAGGAGTTGTGGCGGGAACTCTCGCGCCCCCACCTCACCAACGTCCGTTCGCTCCGCACGCGCTTCCCCGACCTCCTCACGGCCGTCCGGCCGGTGTGGGTGGTGCCGCCCATGCTGGTGGGACAGGTGCTCCCGCCGCGCACCGACGTCGACCTCCTCGTGGTGGACGGTGCCCAGCACCTGCCGACCGCCAACGTGGTGGCCGCGATCGCCCGCGCCCGCCAGGTGGTCCTCGTGGGTGACTCGTCCCGGGAGGGGCCCGGGATCGTCGACGAGCTCACCGGGACCCTGCCGGCCGCCGTCCTGCCCACCGACCGGGCGCAGCGCGAGGAGCACATCGCCGCGTTCCTGGCGGGCCACGGCTACGACGGCGTGGTGGACTCGGTGCCCGCCCGGCCCACGCCGTCGACGCTCCGCCTGCACCTGGTGGAGGGCTTCGGCATGCCCGCGGTCGGTGCGGTGGCGGTGGAGGGCGTGGACTCCGAGGTCAGCCGCGTGCTGGACCTGGTGCGCGCGCATGCGGAACGCCCCGACGGCACCCTCGCCGTCGTCTCGCTCTCCGGCGTGACCGCGCAGCGGATCCGTGGGGCCATCCGGCAGGACGCGGCCCTCGCCCGCCTGCTCGAGGACCCCGAGCGGTTCACGGTGACGGACGTCGAGGACGTGGGCGGGCTTCGGTACGACACGGTGCTCCTCTCCGTGGGCTTCGCCAAGACGCCGCACGGGCGCGTGCTGCACCGGTTCGGTCCGGTGTCCTCCCCGGAGGGCCTGTCCCTGATGGTCGACCTGCTCGACACGGTGCGGCACAACCTCCACATCGTCTCCTGCCTCGCCCCCGAGGACCTCGAGCGGGACCGCCTCGGGCACGCGGGTGCGCACCTCCTCGCCGACCTCCTCGACCTCGCCTCCGACTCCCCGGCCGAACCGGGATCGTCCAAGGCGCGCAGCCAGCCCGCCGAGGGCGAACCGGACCTCCTCCTGCACGATCTCACCGGCCGCCTGCGGCGGATCGGCCTCACGGTGGTGCCCAGGTACGGCTTCCAGGGCGGGGTCCGGCTGCCGCTCGCCGTCGGTCACCCGGACAGGCCGGGTGAACTCTTCGTGGGGGTCCTGACCGACGACGACGCCTACGTGGCCGAGCCGTCCCTGCGGCGGCGGGACCGGCTGTGGGTGGAGCGGCTGGAGCAGCACGGCTGGACGCCGCACATGGCCTTCTCCACCGCCGTCTTCCTCGACCCACAGCGGGAGGCCACCGCGATCGCGGCGAAGGTCACCGCTGCGATGGCCGCCACGCCGCGGCCGACGAACGTCCGTGCGGGGGAGTGGGGCGAACTCGTGGAGGAGTCGGCGGCGTATGAGCCCGTGGGGGACGAGCCGACGTCAGAGGGTGCTGTGGAGGATGACGCCGTTTCGGGTGAACCGGCGCCGGACGAGTCGGCGCCAGGCGAACCGGTGGCGGATGACGCCCTGACGGACGAGGGTGTTGCGGCGGAAGGCGTCGCGGACCAGCACGCCGGCGATGAGCCTGCTCGGGATGAGCTGCCGGCCGAGGGGGATGAGGATCCGGGGGCGGAGCCGGAGGAGGCCGCGACGCCCGACCGGGGTGACCGTGAGGAGCCGATGCCGCTGCGGCCCGGCCTCGACATCCGCGAGTACACCGACGACCAACTCGACGAGCTGGCTGCCTGGGTCAGCTCCGATGGCGCCGAGCGCACGATCGACGAACTTGCCACCTCCATGCGGACCTGGCTGGAGGTGACGCGTCGCGGTTCCCGGGTGGATGAGGCCTTCCGGACCGCAGCCGAGCGCCACCTGGCCGCCGGAGGTGCCCCGGAGGGTGAACCCGACCCCGGCAACGAGCGCGAGGACTGACGCAGTGGGAGGACGCCGGCACAGGCGCGTGGTGCGGCCCTCGGTGGTGGACGATCCGGCCGGGGGTCAGGACGCGCCGACGGAGGACACGTCGGGCGCCGCCCCGGCAGCGTCTCCCCCCACACGCTCCGTTGCCGACGATCCCGTCATCCCCAACCGCGCCGCCGAGGACTGCGACGCGGTCTGGGGTGATTCGGCCGATTCCAACGACCGCCGGCTCCGTGAGGACGTTCCCCCGCACTGGTGACCGACGCGTGGCGTGGGTTCGTGCCGGCACAAGGTGGCTGGCTCAGTGAACGCTGGAAGGGGCCGGCCCGAGAACGGACCGGCCCCTCCAGTGCTGTGGGGGTGGGATCAGCGAGCAGCGAGCAGGTCGCGGATCTCGGTGAGGACGCGGACGTCCTCGGCAGGCGCCTCGGGCTCCGCGTGCTCCTCCTTGCGGCGGGCGGCCAGCTTGTTCATCGGCACCACGATGAAGAAGTAGAGCGCGGCCGCGACGATCAGGAAGTTGACGATCGCGGTGATGATGGCGCCCGGGAGGATCTCGGCATCGTTGACCATGAAGCTGCCGACCTGGTCGAAGTTCGGCTGGCCGAAGAGGCCGGCGATGATGCCCATGATGACGGCGGTGACCGCGGCGACGAT
>RZYE01000573.1 GCA_009930425.1 Actinomycetota bacterium
CCACGGGCTGGTCACGGTCGAGCAGGCGAGGCTGTACGACCGGCCCGCCACGCCCGTCCCGCTGCTCGCCACCGCGATCACGCCGCCGACCGCGGCGCGGGCCGCCGCCTGGGGCGCCGACGGCGTCATCACCATCAACCAGCCGCACGAGAAGCTCCGCGCCGTCATCGACGCCTACAGGTCGGCCGGCGGCACGGGAAGGCTCGCCATTCAGGTCCACCTCTCATGGGCACCCACGCGCACGCAGGCCGAGGAGATCGCGATGGACCAGTGGCGGTCCAACGTGTTCGACGCACCACTCAGCCTCGACCTGGCCACCACCGAGCACTACGACATCGCCAGCCGTGACGTGACCCTGGCGACGGTGGAGGGGGCGGTCCGCGTCTCCGCCGACACGGCGCAGCACGTCGAGTGGATTCGGCAGTACGTGGACCTCGGATTCGAGGAGGTCTACCTGCACTTCGTCGGGCAGCGGCAGGAGGCCTGGCTCGACGTCGCCGCCAGCGAGGTCCTTCCCGCCCTCAAGGAGGCCTGACCGATGCGCATCACCGACACCTCCGACCTCTGGTACAAGAACGCCGTCATCTACTGCCTCGACATCGAGACCTTCTTCGACTCCGACGGAGACGGGATCGGGGACTTCCACGGCCTCGCGGAGCGGGTGGACTACCTCGCCGAACTCGGCGTCACCACCATCTGGCTGATGCCCTTCTACCCGACGCCGGGCAGGGACGACGGGTACGACGTGGCCGACTTCTACGGGGTCGACCGCCGCCTCGGAACCCACGGCGACGTCGTCGAACTCATTCGCACGGCGAAGGACCGCGGCATGCGGGTGATTGCCGACCTGATCGTGAACCACACCTCCGACCAGCACCCGTGGTTCGCCGAGTCCCGGAGGTCGACGGACAACCCCTACCGCGACTACTACGTCTGGCGCGCGGAGGAACCACCGGACACGTCCGACCAGGTGGTCTTCCCCGACGAGGAGGACTCGATCTGGACGAAGGACGAGGCGACGGGGGAGTGGTACCTCCACCACTTCTACTCCCACCAGCCGGACCTGAACATCGCCAATCCCAGGGTGCAGGACGAGATCGCGAAGGTGATGGGGTTCTGGCTGCAGGTGGGCGTGGACGGCTTCCGCGTTGACGCCGTCCCGTTCTTCCTCAACGACCTCGGGATGTCCAAGCGGGAGAAGGACGACTTCTCCGAGCCCCACGAGTACCTGCGCGCCCTGCGGCAGTTCCT
>RZYE01000574.1 GCA_009930425.1 Actinomycetota bacterium
GTGTACCTCACCCCGTTCTTCCCCGCCGGGAGCACCCACCGCTACGACGCCACCACGTTCGGCGAGGTGGATCCCCTGCTGGGCGGGGACGAGGCACTCGCCCGCCTCTCCGAGGCCCTCCACGCCCGGGGCATGCGCCTCATGGGGGACCTGACCACCAACCACTGCGGGGCGGGCCACGAGTGGTTCCGCGCCGCCGTCGCCGATCCGGACTCGCCGGAAGCGGGGTTCTTCCACTTCGAGCACCACCCGGACGCCTACGCCTGCTGGCTCGGCCACCCCACGCTCCCCAAGCTGGACCTCCGCAACCCCGCGCTGCGGCGCGCGCTGGTGGAGGGGCGCGCCTCCGTCGTCGGGCGCTGGCTGGAGGTGCTGGACGGGTGGCGCACCGACGTGGCCAACATGACGGGCCGGTACCGGGACGTGGACGTGGCCCACGACGTCGCCCGCGCCATCCGGGCCACGATGGCCGAGGTGCGCCCGGACGCGCTGCTGCTCGCCGAGCACAACTTCGACGCCTCCGGCGACCTGCTCGGGGACGGCTGGCACGGCACCATGAACTACACGGGCTTCTCGATCCCGGTGTGGCAGTGGCTGGGTCCGGCCCGGCCGCTCCGGCACTCGATGTACGCGGACATCCCGCGCCTGCCGGGTGGGGCGATGGTGGCCGGGATGCGGGAGGTGGCGGCCGCGTCGCCGTGGCGGGCCACCGCGCATGCCATGAACCTGGTGAGCTCACATGACACCGCCCGCGTCCGGACCCGGCTCGGCGACGACGAGCTGGTGGTCGTGGCGATGGGGCTGGTGGCCACCATGCCCGGGATCCCCATGATCTGGTCCGGCGACGAGATCGGCATGGAGGGCACCTTCGGCGAGGACGGCCGGCGGCCGTTCCCGTGGGACGGGCCGTGGAACGAGCGCCTGCTGGGGGCGGTGCGCGCCCTGTTCGGGGCGCGGCGGGACTCCGAGGCGCTGCGGCGGGGCGGGTTGCGCTGGCTGGTGGTGGACGACGACGTCGCCGCGTTCGCGCGCGAGGCACCCGGCGAGACCGTGGTCGTCCAGGTGTCGCGGGCGGATCACGCCCCGGTGCGCCTGCCGGCGGGACGGTTCGGGACCACGTGGTCAGGGTTGGCGGGTACGGTCGACGTGACGCCCATCGACGGCGTGGTCGAGTTGCCGGGCGACGGCCCGGCCGTACGGATGTGGAGGACGAGATGAGGCAGCGCAGGATCGGCGATCGGCAGGTCAG
>RZYE01000575.1 GCA_009930425.1 Actinomycetota bacterium
CAGGGCGGTCAGCAGCACCACGAGCGCCCGCTGGGACAGCGACTCCCTCACCACGGCGGCCACGCGCGTCCAGTTGGTCTCGGCGAGCGCGGGCTCGACGTCCGCCAGGCCGGTCGCGAGCCCGCTCATGAGCCGGGGGCCGGTCTGCCCCGCCACCCGGGCACGCACCTCGGTGTCGAGGGCGACGACGTCCACCCGGTCCCCGGCGCGCGAGGCCAGCGTGGCGAGCAGCAGGGCGGCCTCGATCTGGGCGTCCAGGCGGGTCTCGTCCCCGAGCCGCACCGCGGAGAGCCGGCCGGTGTCCACCACCACGAGCACGCGCCGGTCCCGTTCGGGCCGCCAGGTGCGCACGACGACGTCGCCCGTTCGGGCGGTGGCGCGCCAGTCGATCGAGCGGACGTCGTCCCCGATGACGTACTCGCGCAGCGAGTCGAACTCGGTGCCCTGGCCGCGCACGAGCACGGCGGTGCGCCCGTCCATCTCCCGCAGTCGGGCGAGGCGGGAGGGGAGGTGGCGTCGGGAGTGGAAGGGCGGCAGCACCAGCACGGTGCCGGGTACCTCGAGGGAGGCCTGCCGCCCTGCCAGCCCGAGCGGGCCGGTGGCGCGCAGGGTGACGAGGTCGGCCTCCCGCCGGCCGCGGCGGGTGGGGCGCAGCGCCGTCGCCACCCGGCGGCGCTCCCCGGCCGGGACCGTCACCCGGTGACGGTTCGCCGCCGCGCCCGCCGAGGGCACCCACGCGTCCCGCACGTGGGCGCGCAGGGTGCGCGGTCCGGGATGCTGCACGGTCAGGGTGGAGCGGGCCGGCTCGCCGAGCCGGACGGAGGCCGTGGTGTCGCGGGTGACGACGGCGGCGCGCGGGTTCGCCGCGAGCGCCGCGTCCACCGCGCACGCCAGCGCCACGACGCCGAGCCACAGCCACGCCGTCGTCACCGCGGGGGCGAGCAGCACGGCGATCACCCCCACCGCGGCGAGGACGACGGCTCGGCCGGTGAGGAACATCAGCGGGGCACCGGGACGGAGTTCAACACGGTGCCGAGCACCGACTCGGGGGTGACGCCCTCCAGCTCCGCCTCGGCGCGCAACTGGAGGCGGTGCCGCAGGGTGGGGACCGCCAGGGCCTTGACGTCGTCGGGGGTCACGAAGGAGCGCCCGGACAGCCACGCCCACGCGCGGGCGGTGGCGAGCAGCGCCGTCGCCCCGCGGGGGGAGACACCGAGCGAGACGGACGGGGAGGTGCGGGTGGCCTGCA
>RZYE01000576.1 GCA_009930425.1 Actinomycetota bacterium
GCACGGGGCGCCGCAGGTCGGCGTCGATGAGCACGGTGGGCTGGCCGGACTCGGCGAGGAGGCTGGCGAGGTGGGTGGCGATGGTGGACTTGCCCTCGCTCTGGTCGGCGGAGGTGACCACGATGCTGCGGGGCGGGTTGTCGACGCTGACGAACCGGAGGTTGGTGCGCAGCTGGCGGAGGGCCTCGGCGGCAGCGCCGCGGTCGCGTGCGAGGGAGACGCTGTCCACGAGCTCGGCGGCGAGGGGCACCACGCCCATCGCGCTGGACTGGGTGATCTCCTCGACGTCGCCGGACTGCCGGACGCGCCGGTCGAGGGAGTGCCGCAGGACCACGAGCCCGAAGCCGGAGAGGAGGCCCAGCATGAGGCCGAGAATGAGGTTGCGGGTCCAGTCGGGGGAGACCGGCTGCGACGGCGTATTCGCCAGCTCAACTGGAACGATCCTGACAACCGTCCGACCCGAGCTCTCGCCGGACACTGTGAGTGTCTCGAGCTCATTTGCGGCGATCGAGGTGGCCCGGATGCCCGCGTCGGCCATGTCACGGGCGAGGTCGGCCGACGGCGCGGTGGCGGTGATCCGGAAGATGACGCCCTGCGCGGAGCCCGCCAGCGAGACGGCGCCGGGGGAGACCTCCAGTTCTTCGGCCACAGCCTCGGCCACGGAGCGGCTCTGCACCAAGGGGAGATAGGTGCCCGCCTTCTCCGCGGCGAGGTTGGACCCGGCGAAGGCGTCCCCGACGGTCGCGGAGTTGCCGGCCACCACGTACCCAGTCGAAGTGGCGGAGTAGAGCGTGGGTTGGACGTAGGAGACCCCGGCGCCGATGGCGAGGCCCGCCAGCAGCGAGGCCAGCAGCACCAGCCAGTTCCGCCGTGCGAGTCCCCACAGCTGCAACAGATCCAAGACGTCTCCTCATAATATACCGGGCACACTCGCAACGTTAAAACTCACAAAAGCCTAACACGAGGACACCAGTGTCCTCATGTGCGAATGGTCACTCCTCGATTTACAGTGGCAAAACCGACAGCTGTTCCGCTATGAGGCGAGACACGCGTTGCATGACCGCCGGACGGCCGCGACGGCTAAGGGTGAGCCGTGGCACCACTCTGGTTGCCATCACGGAGGATTCAACCGTGCTCGAAACCGCGCCTAGGGCATGTCTCTCATATCCGTGACCAGGTGAGGCAGGCGGACAGGACGACGGCGGCACGGTAGGTGATGGCGAGTTTGTCGTAGCGGGTGGCCAGG
>RZYE01000577.1 GCA_009930425.1 Actinomycetota bacterium
GACGAGGAACGGCAGGAGGCGCCGGAAGGTGCTCTCGGCCTGACGGTGGACACCCTTGGGACCGCGGTTGCGTGCGGCGATGTCGAACTCGTCCTCCGGGTAACGGCTCATGCGACCAAGACTAACGGCCCGAACCCCCGGAGAGACGCCGCGCCGACCGCTCGCGGTGCCGCTCCTGCCGCATCCTGCGGAGCCGCTTCACGAGCATGGGCTCGGCGGCGAGGGCGGCGGGGTTGTCCAGGAGCGCATTGAGCACCTGGTAGTAGCGGGTCGCGGACATGTCGAACAGCTCGCGGATCGCGGACTCCTTCGCCCCCGCGTAGCGCCACCACTGCTTCTCGAACTCCAGGATGCGGGCCTCGGTCTCGGTAAGGTCCGCGATCGCGTGGCGGGTCGCGCCGTCCTGTGCGCCGGAGAACGCCAGTGCCTCGGTCATGTGGCCTCCTTCGCCGCCAGTCTACGGGCCGAATAACACGGTTGTCATTCGGCCCGCGCGCCCTCGCCCCACCGCACGCCCTCCCCCGCCCGCAGCCCTCGCCCGACCGCACGCCTCCCCCGCCCCTCGGAGGCAAGCAATGGGAGCCTCCATGTGACCCCCCTCCGCGCAAATGGAGCCTCCGAACGATCTCGGAGGGGTGGATCCAGGCCTCCGAGATCGTACGGAGGCTCCATTTCGCGGCGGGAGGACTGCGGGCGCGAGAGAGCCGTGCCCGGGCGGGTACCCTCGAGGTCGTGGCACTGGACGACCTGATGCATCCCTCGTGGGCCGAGGCCATGGGCTCGATGGAGGCCCGGATCCATGCGATGGGGGACATGCTGCGCCGCGAGATCGCGGCCGGCCACGGCTACCTCCCGGCCGGGACCGACGTGCTGCGGGCGTTCACCTACCCCCTCGACGCGGTCAAGGTACTGATCGTGGGGCAGGACCCCTATCCGACCCCGGGCCACCCGATGGGACTGTCCTTCTCCGTCCAGCCCGGGGTGCGCCCGATCCCCCGTTCGCTCGCGAACATCTACCGGGAACTGCGGGACGACCTCGGGATCGAGCCCGTCGCGCACGGGGACCTCACGCACTGGAGCGAGGAGGGTGTCATGCTCCTGAACCGCGTACTCACCGTGCGGCCCGGCTCCTCCGCCTCCCATCGTGGCCGCGGCTGGGAGGCGATCACGGACCACGCCATCGCCACCCTCGTGGCGCGGGAGCGCCCGTTGGTCGCCATCCTGTGGGGCCGCGACGCGCAGACG
>RZYE01000578.1 GCA_009930425.1 Actinomycetota bacterium
ACACCATGCTCGCCGCCGTCGACGAACGCGCCGCACGGGAGCACATCACCCGGTCAGAAGCCATCCGGGCCGCCATCCGCGCCTACGTCGCGTGAAGGTACACCCGTCAGCCCTCAAGCACGGCATCCAGTCCGAAGACGCCCTGCAGGCCGCAACGCACTGGGCGTTTGCCAGCGAACCGGACGAGAACAGCCCCGCCCGTCAACTTCGCCTGGGGTTCGACACCGCCGGTCGACTGCTTGAGATCATCGTGCTCCACTTCGACAGCGGCAACGAGCTGATCATCCACGCCATGAAGGCTCGCACCAGCTACCTCCAGCTCTTGGACGGACATCACACTCGCGGCAAATCCGGATGCCGCTGTCGAGTTGACCGGCATAGATCTCAGAGCGGTTTGACCATCAAGAGGCAGGGATTTGCTTCACCCCACAGGTCCGTCTCCTCAAGCGGAAGGAACCCAGCCTGCTCGTAGAAGTGACGGGTGCGCGCGTAGCCGGGGTCGGGGTGTGAGCTGCCCAACGTCTTCACCTCGAGCAGCTGAACACCGCGCTCCCGCCCGTCCTCCTCGACGGCCTGGACCATGGCGGTTCCGACCCCCTGACCGTGATGGTCGCGGTCGACGACCATGAGGTGGAACTCAGCCACGTGCGGGAAATGCCGATCGACCAAAGTGAGCCCGATGACGTTGCCGCCGTCATCGCGGACCGTCCACGTCTCCTTGGTCCGAGCCGCTTCGATATAGTCAGCGTTCGCCTCTGGGAGACCAAACCAGTCAGGCACCTTCGCCAGAAGTCGCTTCGTCGCTTCCGGTGCTTGCGAGTCCCGACGACAGATCCATCCCATGGCCCGATCCTGCCAGAACACACGTCCGCCACGACACACGATTAGTTGTTACGTAGCAGTGCTCCGCGGAACACCTCGAGCCAGTCTGGAGCTACCGACTGGCGGCATGTCGGACGCGCCGAAGGCTATCTGTCCTCCTGGCGGCATGTGCGGATGTTCGGTCCGGGTCAGGCCACCTGCCCAGAATGGCGCTGCCGCCGTCCTCGCCGCGAGCTCGTACACCCCGAGTACTGACGGCGTGGTGGCACGCGTACTGTGGTCCGGTCCCGACCCACCTGCGCGCGCAAGTTCTTCACCGACGCCTAGGGCGTGTCTCCCAACCTTTTCGGGGGTTGGTGGGCAGGCTGGGCTGGTGTCGCGTACTCGTGTGTTGTCTGATGCCCAGTGGGCGCGGATCGAAC
>RZYE01000579.1 GCA_009930425.1 Actinomycetota bacterium
CGTGGTGTTCCGGCTCGCGGCGCTGTTCACGTTCCTCTCCGTGCTCATGGGGGCGGTGGTGTGCGCCACCGAGTCCGGCTTCGACTGCCCGAGCTGGCCTGGTTGCTACCCGGACAGGATCACGCCGATCGGGGACATCAACCCGTGGATCGAGTTCACGCACCGCACCGTGGCGATCCTGACCGGTCCGATCCTGCTGGCCGCCGCGATCCTCGGGCAGCGGAGTCCTGCCGTGCCCGGGTGGGTGAAGGCGGCGCAGTGGCTCGCCCTGGCGGGCGGCGCGGCGGCAGCGGTGTTCGGCATGCTGATCGTGTTGCGGGGGATCCCGACGTGGCTGGGCGTGGTGGACCTCGCGGCCGCCCTCACCGCGATGATCGCCACCGGCATCGCCGCCGTCGCCGTGACCGTCAGGGCACCTGCCCGCCGGGCGGTCCCGGCGTGGAGTGCGGTCGGCGTGCTGCTCGCGTACCACCTCAGCGGCCTCGTGGTGGCCGGTCCTGCCTCGCTGACGCGTTGCCTCAGCTGGCCGGTGTGGCGAGTGGTCGACCTCGACGGCGCCGCCGGCCCACAGCTCGTCCGGATACTCCTCGCCGCGACGGCCGCCGTCCTCCTCGCCGTCACCGCCTCCCGGGCGCTCCGGCAGCCCGGCCGCCGCGGGTGGGGAATCGCCGTGCTCGCGCTCCTCGTCGCCGTACTGGCGGCGGGGGTGGCGATCGGGGCCGCCGGACTGCCGCCGGAGGACCGTTACGAGGGTGCCGGGCTCGCCCTCGCCACGCTGTACGCCGGCCTCAGCGTGGCCCTCCTGCGCGCTGCCGTGGAACTCGCCATCCGGGGAACCTGGCGGCCCCTCAGCTGAACTGGCGACGCGTCAGCTGACCGGGTCGTCGTCCGCCGCGGGGAGGGGCGTGGTCGCCGGGCCCTCGAGCACCTCGCCGCTCGCGCAGAACCGGGAGCCGTGCAGGGGGCAGTCCCACGACTGCTCGGCGTCATTCCACTCGACGATCCCGCCCAGGTGGGTGCACACCGCGGAGACCCGAGTGGTGGTCCCGTCCGCGGTGCTCACCGCGACCGGCCTGCCGCCGTCCAGTTCCACCCGCCCCATCCCCTCCGGGGGCACCACGCCGGTGCTGTGCACGCGCGGCCTCGCCCAGTCCGTGACCAGCCTCGCCGCGACGCTGGCGTTGTTGCGGAGCAGGCGGTCCGCGCCGCTCGCGCGGCCGGGCCGGAAGGATCGCAAGGGAT
>RZYE01000580.1 GCA_009930425.1 Actinomycetota bacterium
GACGGCGGCACGCGCATGACGCTGGTCGGCGCCTACGACTCGCCCGAGGAGTTCGCGAAGGTCAAGGCGATGGGGATGGAGGAGGGCATCACCCTCGCGGTGGGCCAGATCGACACGCTGCTCGCGGAGTAGGGGCCGGGTGGCGGTGGCCGTAGGCTCGTGCCGTGCCCAGCCGCAGCCGCACCGCCACCTACGCCCGCCGCCGCAAGCGCCGGATGGCGAAGGTCCAACACGACCTGACCGACGCCCAGTGGCTGGCGCTCGTGGCCGCGTGGGGCGGCTGCGCCTACTGCGGGGCGGACGATCCGCACCTCCAGAGGGACTGCGTGATCCCCATCCTGCGCGGCGGGCGCTACACGCTCGCGAACGTGGTCCCCGCCTGCCGGTCCTGTAACGCCTCCAAGTGCGGGTCCGAGGTCACCACATGGATGCGGCGGAAGAAGCTGGACGAGCCCTGCTTCCTCCTGCGACAGGCGACGATCGCCCGCGCGATCGCCGCCGCGGACGCCTGACCGGGCGTCAGACGTTGAAGCGGAGCTCGACCGCGCCCCGTCGGATCAGGCCATCGGTTCAGGCGCTACGCGCCACCCGGGCGCGATGACATCGAGTCCTGCGGATCGGGCCGCTTCACCGAGCCTGCGGTCATAGGTGAGGATCGCCGAGGCATCCAGCCTTATGGCGGCCTCAAGATGCAGTGCGTCAAGGGTGCGCAGATGTTGCATGGGAAGGAACCCAGCACTGCGGTAGACGGCTCGGTCGAGGGCCGCGAGCGCCACGCCCTCGAGGATCAGAGTGACGTCGGCTTGGTTCAGGCCCTCCCGGACCGCCAGTCGACGCAACTCAGTCTCCAGCAGGTCACTGGACACGAGTGTGGCGGACGTCCGGTCCAACCAGTCCAGGAGCGCCGGGCTCTCGGGCTGGTCGATCAGCAGGGCACCCATGGCGGACGTGTCGACGTAGACGACCGGAGGTGGTGTCACGCACGGTCCTCCCGCATGTCGTCAAGGATCGCGGCGAGCCCCTGCTCAGTGGTCTTGCGTTCGATGGCGAGCGCAGCCCACCCCCCAGTGCGACGCGCCGGGCGCACGATGGCCAACGCAGGTGCGGGGGCGTCAAGCGGCATGATTCTGCCCACGGGCACTCCTCTGTTGGTCAGGACGAACGAGTGCCCCTCACTGACAGCGCGGAGCACACGGCCGGACTCGTTGCGCAATTCGCGCTGCGACAGGGTCTCGATCCGA
>RZYE01000120.1 GCA_009930425.1 Actinomycetota bacterium
TCGTCACCTACCGCGTGGCGGGGGAGAACCGCCGGGTTGTGGACGGCGATGCCGAGTGCGCCTACGCCCGCGCGCTGGTGGACCTCCTGGCGGGTTGACCGGGCTGGCAGCTTGACCGGAGACGGATCCAGACCCGGGACCATTGTCCCAGACACAGCCCTCCGCTAGTGTTCAGGACCAGGACCCACTGTCGACCAGGATCTGTCACGGACGGAGAGCCCCGTGCCCCCCTCACCGACCCCACCACTCACGGGCGCCGCCCGGGACCACGTGGACGTCGTCGTCGTCGGATCGGGCTTCGGGGGGTCGGTGGCGGCGTACCGGCTCGCCGAGGGCGGCCGCTCCGTGGTGGTGCTGGAACGCGGCCAGCCGTACCCGCCGGGCAGCTTCGCGCGCACCCCGTACGAGATGAGCCGGAACTTCTGGGAGCCGAAGGACGGCCTCTACGGGCTGTTCGACGTCCGCTCCTTCCGCAAGCTCGAGGCGATCGTCTCCGCGGGGCTCGGCGGAGGCTCGCTCATCTACGCCAACGTGCTCCTCCGCAAGGACGAGCGCTGGTTCGTGCATGACGAGCCCCTCCCCGGCGGCGGCTACGAGAACTGGCCCATCGGCCGGGAGGACCTGGAGCGGCACTACGACGCCGTGGAGGCGATGCTCACCCCGCGGCCCAACCCCTACCCCACGATCGCGAAGTCGGTGGCCCTGCGGGACGCGGCCACGGCGATCGGGTACGAGGCGTTCGCGCCGCCGCTGGCCATCAGCTTCGGGGCGGATCCCGACGGCGCGGCCTCCCCCAAGCAGGTGCTGCCCACCCCCTCGTACGGGAACCTGCACGGCGTCACCCGCCTGAGTTGCCGGCTGTGCGGGGAGTGCGACATCGGCTGCAACGAGGGCTCCAAGAACACGATGGACCACACGTACCTCTCGGCCGCGAAGCATCACGGCGCGGACATCCGCACCCTCGCGGAGGTGGTGGGCATCCGGCCGCGGTACGGCGGCGGGTACGAGGTGGACTACCGCCAGTGGGCGAGCGAGGCGGACGACGTCGGGCACCGGGACCACACGCTCCGCACCGTCCACTGCGACGAGCTGGTGCTCGCCGCGGGCACCTTCGGCACCGCGGCGCTGCTGCTGCGCAACCGCGTGTCCCTGCCCGCCCTGGGCCCGGCGCTCGGCACCCGCTTCAGCGGGAACGGGGACCTGCTGACCTTCCTCATGGGCGCCCAGGTGGACACGGCCAGTGGCCGCTCCCGGCTCATCGACGGCAGCTACGGGCCGGTGATCACCAGCGCCATCCGCGTCCCGGACGCCCACGACGGGAACGGCCACCGGGGCCGCGGCTTCTACATCCAGGAGGCCGGGTTCCCCGAGTTCACGAACTGGCTGATCGAGACGTCAATGCTGCACAGGTCCGTGCGGCGTGGGGCCTCGGCCGCCCTCGACCTCGCGCGGTACCGGCTCACGCGGAGGAACGAGTCCACCATCTCGGCCGAGGTGGCGAAGCTGGTGGGCCAGGGCCGCATCGGCTCCAGCTCCCTGCCCCTGCTGGGCATGGGCCGTGACGTCCCCGACGGCGTGCTGTCCCTGCGGGACGGCGAGCTGGACGTGGACTGGCGCACCGCCACGTCGATGGAGTACTTCAGCGCGATGCGGGAGACGATGCGGCGCCTGTCCGATGCCCTCAACGCCACCTACCGGGACAATCCGCTGTGGTGGACGAAGCGCGTGGTCACCGTCCACCCGCTCGGGGGCGCACCCATGGGCCGGCACTCCACCGAGGGGGTGGTGGACGCGTGGGGCGAGGCCTTCGGCCACCCCGGGCTGTACGTGCTCGACGGCGCCGCCATGCCCGGCCCCGTGGGTCCCAACCCGGCCCTCACCATCGCCGCGCTGGCGGACCGGGCTGCGGAACGGATACTGGAGAGGCCCCGGCGTGAGCGGCTCCGCCATGCCGCGCCGGCGCCGTCGGAAACCGCGACGGCGCCGCTGGTCACGGACGACTCGCCGCTGCTGGGCGTGGGCCCCGTGACGGGTGGGGACAAGCCCGGGCCCTCCGCCGGGGACGGCGCCGAGGGCCGGGACGTGGGCCGCGCGGTGGAGTTCACCGAGCAGATGAAGGGCTGGGTGACCCTCGGGGAGACCGATCCCCTGGTGGGCCGGAAGCGCGCCCGCGCCCTCGGCCACCGGCTCATGTTCGAGCTTACGATCACGGCACCCCACATCGAGGACTTCGTCACCGACGGCGATCACGAGGGACACGCCGAGGGCGTGGTGCGCAGCGACCTCCTCGGCGGCGAGCTGCCGGTGGAGCGCGGCTGGTTCAACCTGTTCGTCGCGCCGCAGGACGGCTCGCGGGACCAGCAACGCCAGATGCGCTACCGCCTGTGGATCCGGGACGCCGGCGGCGCGCCGATCACCCTGTACGGCTTCAAGACCGTGCGGGACGATCCGGGCCTCGACATCTGGTCCGACACCTCCACCCTCCACGTCACGCTCCTGCGCGGGCACGTACCGCCGAGTGGCACCGCGCCCGTGATCGGTGCCGGCGTGCTGCGCATCCTGCCGCAGGACTTTGCCCGCCAGCTGACCACGTTCCGCGCGCACGGCGAGGACCCGGTGCGCTCGCTGGGCAGGTTCGGCTCGTTCTTCGGTGAGGCCTTGTGGAACATCTACGGCCCGGCCGCGCGTCGGCCGCGGGAGGAGTCCCGCCATGACTGAGATCGCCACGCCCACCACCCGCGCCGATCACCGCACCGAGTCCCACGCGTTCACCGCGGGGGACGGGCTGCCGCTCACCCTCGTGCGGGTGCGGGGGCGGACCGAACCGTGGCGTGGGCCGGTGATGCTGGTGCACGGCGCCGGGGTGCGCGCCGAGCTGTTCCGGCCTCCCCTCCCCCGAACCCTCGTGGACGCGCTCATCGACGACGGCTGGGACGTCTGGCTCCTCAACTGGCGTGCCTCCATCGACCTGCCGCCCGTCCCGTGGACGCTCGACGACGCCGCCGCGTACGATCACCCGGCGGCTGTCCGGTACGTGGTGGCGGCCACCGGGGCCGGGACGATCAAGGCGATCGTGCACTGCCAGGGCTCGACGTCCTTCACCATGGCCGCCGTGGCGGGACTCGTGCCGCAGGTGGACACCGTCATCACCAACGCCGTGTCCCTCCACCCGGTGATCCCGCGCTTCTCCCGGCTGAAGATCCGCACGCTCACGCCTGCGCTGACGCGCCTGACCCCGCACCTGAACCCCGGTTGGGGGGACAAGCCGGACGGAGCATTCGCCCGCCTGACCCGGGCTGCCGTGCTCGGGACGCACCGCGAGTGCGACAACGCGGTGTGCCGGATGGTGAGCTTCACCTACGGCGCCGGCCGCCCCGCGCTCTGGTCCCACGCCAACCTCGATGACGCCACCCACGAGTGGATCCGCGGCGAGTTCGGCGAGGTTCCCGTCAGCTTCTTCGCCCAGATGGAGAGGTGCGTCCGGGCCGGCCACCTGGTCTCCGTGAGAAGTCGGCCGGGCCTGCTCGATGACTACACGGCCGAGGCACCGCGCACGGAGGCACGCTTCTCCTTCCTCGCCGGCGAGGACAACCTGTGCTTCCTCCCGGACAGCCAGCAGCTCAGCTGGGAGTTCTTCCGGCACCACCGTCCGGACGGCTCCGACACGCTCCACCGGCTGCCCGGCTACGGCCACCTCGACGTGTTCCTGGGGAAGGACGCCGCCCGGGACGTGCACCCGATCATCCTCGCGGAACTAGGCTGGGACGCATGAGTCCTGACGAACCCTCCCCCGACTCCGGCGAGCAGACTTCCACCACCCAGAAGTGGTGGTTCTCGAGCATGCTCCAGGTGGTCGCGGGCGGAGCCGTCATCGCCTTCCAGTGGGAGCTCCTCACCACCGGCCAGGCCAACTGGCTGAACTGGGCGGTGGCCGCGCTCGGGCTCGCCGTCCTCGTGCTGGGAGCGTGGGGATGGTTCTCCAACTGGCGCCGCCAGCAGATGGAGCAGGAGAACAATCGTTGAGGGACCCTTGTCCGCATGACGGCGGAGCGATACCGTCGTAGGCAGGCCGGGAACGAGGAAGTCCCCCTGAGCGGAGGTATGCGATGACCACCACTGCCGAGTTCGATGCCTTTGGGCCGTGGATCTACGAGATCCAGAGCAAGGAGGAGATTCCCCGTCTCTTCCGCGACTACCCACTCGACCTCGAGAAGGCCGCACTGACCATCAAGGTCCCCCGCGACATACCGCGCCGTGAGGCCAACCCGTCGATGGACCTGTACGACATCATCCTGTCGCTCGGGCCGGAGAACCTCACGGTGCTGCGCCGCAGCGGAACGCGCTACGACTTCCGCGACCTCCCGTACCGGGAGATCCAGGGGATCACGGAGTTCGTCGACCTGCTCGCGGGCCACCTGACGTTGGCGACCGATGGCGGCGATGTGGACGTTCCCTTCAATGCGTCCTCGAGCGAGATCATCACCCATCTCGTGCAGCTGCTGCGAGAGCGGTACCTGACCGCGGGCGGCGAGACCCACGCCACGATGGATCGGGCAGGCACGTCGAAGGCTCCCGACGTGGAGCGGGAACTCCAGCTCCTCTACCGGCGCGTCGGCCAGGGCCCGGGGGACCGTGTGCTCGCGGTCCAGCACCGGCGGCAACTGGTGGCGCGGGACGCCTCGGCAATCGGGCGCCTCGTGGGGCGGGCGTGGCCCACCTCGGTCCTCAGCTCGGTGTACGTCCTCAGCCCCCATGAGCTGCAGGTCCTGCACCGCGGGCGTCCCTACCAGACGGGCTACAAGCCGGTGCGGGCGCTCGCGCGCACCCTCATCCCGCTCGAGCGGGTCACGGGCGTGGAGTCGCGTCCCAGCTCGCTGTACGAGGGCGTGACGAAGATCCTGGTGCGCGCCGGAAGCGTCCTGCACGAGTTCGCGGTGGACACCGCGATCGGAGAGGACCTGCTCCACGGCCTGCGCGAGGCCATTCGGGGCTGAGTCGACCCCCCGCCCCGAACGCTGCCGTCAGGTCTGCTCGACCGCCTCGCGCTCGACAGCCAGGCCGGCGGTCCAGCGCGCCATGAAGGCGTCGAAGCCCGCCACGTCGGCCGGGTCCGGCGGCACCGTCTCGAGGGCGGAGCCCGGCCGAAGCTGGAGATCCACCCGCTCGGCATCGGTGCCCGCGAGGACCCGGTGCGCCTCGTCTTCGACACCGACCCCGGCGAGGGCGTGGTGGTGGCCATCGCCGACATGAGGGACCGCTTCCGCCTCACCGCGAACGTGGTGGACATCATCCCGCCCGACCAGGAGCTCCCGAACCTGCCCGTGGCCCGGGCCGTCTGGAAGCCGCGCCCCGACTTCTACACCTCGGCCGAGGCGTGGCTGATGGCCGGCGCCGCCCACCACACGGTGCTCACCACCCAGGTGGGCGTGGACGTGTTCGCGGACTTCGCCGAGATGGCCGAGCAGGAGCTGCTCGTCATCGACGAGAACACCACCGCCCGGGCCTTCGCCCGGGAGATCCGCTGGAACCAGGCGTACCACCGCCTCGCGCGCGGTCTCTGAGAGCACCAACCGCCGGAACCGGCTCGCACCCAGGTGCGGGCCGGTTCCGCGTTGGTGGCAGGGGCGTCAGCGCAGCAGGCGGGACATCCGGCGGTCCGCCAACACCTTCCCGCCGGTCTGGCAGCGCGGGCAGTACTGCAGCGCGGAGTCCGCGAAGGAGACCTCGCGGACCGTGTCCCCGCACACCGGGCACGGCTCGCCCGCCCGGCCGTGGACACGCATCCCCGCCCGCTTGGCGTCCTTCAGCGCGGCGGCGGGGCGCCCGGCTGCCGCCGCGACGGCGTCGGCCAGCACCTCGCCCATCGCGGCATGCAGGCGCGCCACCTCCTCCTCGGTGAGCCTGGCGGTGAGCGCGAACGGGCTGAGTCGCGCGGCGTGCAGGATCTCGTCCGAGTAGGCGTTCCCGATCCCCGCGATCAGCGACTGGTCCCGCAGCGCCCCCTTCACCTGCTGGTTCCGGCCGCGCAGCAGGGCGGCGAACTCCTCGATGCCGAGGACGAGCGGCTCGGGGCCGAGGCTCGCCACCTGGGCGACATCGTCGGGCCGGGCCACCACGTG
>RZYE01000121.1 GCA_009930425.1 Actinomycetota bacterium
CGCTGCCGTTGCCGTAGTAGAAGCCGCTGCCGTGCTTGACCATCCGGTAGGTGAACGCCGCCGACTGGAGCCGTTCCACGATCTTGGTGTCCTTGTCCGGCCGGGAGACCTCGAGCAGCACCTCGCGGAGGTGGTAGAGGTTCTCGTACGGCAGGTCGATGCCGTGGCCGTTCACCGGATCCTCCGCCAGTTCCCCGAGGTCCAGCTCGACGAAGCACAAGCCCGGGAAGCTGATCAGCTTCGACGGGGCGGTGGTGACCCTCTCGTAGAACGAGCGGGGATCCCGGGAGCTCGCGACCAGGCTGTTGACCGGGGCGAGCTCCTTGTACAGGTGGAGGGTGTCACCGGCCGGCAGCTCCCCCGTGCTGCGCTCGATGCCGAGCGTGGCACCGTAGGCGGTCGTGAGATACAGCGTCCCGAGCGCCGCCACGGGGATGTGCTCCAGCACCCGGTAGGCCGAGACGTACACGGAGCTCTTGGGACGGCCGTCCGGGTGGGCAACGCACCGGGCGAACGCCGCCTCGAGGTCGAAGTAGTCGCCGAGCTGAGCGGGATCCACGTCGAAGAACAGGGCCTGGCCCTTCGACTTGTACTCGTACCCCGTCGCGTAGTACTGCCCGAACTTCTCCGGCGGGAGCTGCGAGGCGATCAGTGCCTCCGGCACCAACGAGTAGTACAGGTAGGTCTCCATCGAGCAACCCCCATCGGCTGGTCCGTCTGTGGTCCGTTCAGGATAATCGGCTGCGGCGGTCAGCGCGTTCCGAGCGGTCACCGGAAGCCGGGCTTGGCGCGGCGGACCTCCTTCATCCGCGCGGCGTGGTCGCGGCCTGCCGCCCGTTCCTGCCTGCGCCTGTTCCGCTCGTCCTTCCGGGTCTCGAGGTGCTCCAGCTCGCGCCGCAGCTTCCGATAGCTGGCGAACCGTCGCTCGTCCAGCTCTCCCGCGAGGAGTGCAGCCGTGACGGCGCACCCTGGTTCCCGGTCGTGCCGGCAGTCGGGGAAGCGGCACGCCGCGGCAAGCTGGTCGATCTCCTCGAAGGTCCGATCGAGGCCGTCGTCGTCCGCCCACAGCCCCAGTTCGCGGAGGCCCGGGGTGTCGACGAGCAGCGCGCCGCCGGGGAGGAGGACGAACTCGCGCGCGGTGGTGGTGTGGCGGCCGCGGCCGGCCCGAGGGTCGCTGACCTCTCCGCTGGCGAGCCGCTCCTCGCCGAGGAGGGCGTTGACGAGGGTGGACTTCCCCACCCCGGAGGATCCCAGCAGCGCGACCGTCCGGCCGGGTGCGAGGTGGGGCGCCACGGCCGCGACGCCGTCGCCGTCGAGGGCGGACGTGGTGACCACGGGCACACCGGGGGCGACGGCGGTCACCTGGGCGACGGCGTCGGCGAGGTCGGGGCAGAGGTCGGCCTTGTTGAGGACGACGACGGGGCTGGCCCCGGAGGACCACGCGGTGGTGACGTAGCGCTCGATGCGGCGCGGGTTGAACTCCCCGTCGAGGCCGGAGACGAGGAGGACGGTGTCCACGTTGGCTGCCACGACCTGGGCCTCCGTGGCTGCGCCGGCGGCCTTGCGGGTGAACGCGCTGCGACGCGGCAGGATCGCTTCGATGGTCGCGCGTCCGCCGTCACCCGGACGGAACGCCGCCCAGTCCCCGACGGCCGGGAAGTCGGCCGGACCGGCGGCACGGTGCCGGAACCGACCCGAGACGGCGGCATCCACCTCGCCGTCCGCGGCGACGAGGGTCGAGAGGTCGCGGGCCTGACGCACCACGCGGCCCGGGCGGAGCCCGGAGGCATCGAGGCCTGCGAAGTCGGCCTGGAGGGAGGTGTTCCAGCCGAACGTCGTGAGGTCCATTCCCCCCACGGTACGCACGGAGATGTCCGCGATCACGCGAATTTCAGATCACGCGAATCTCACCGCGGACGGGTCAGGGGATGTCCCAGGTGTGCACCGGCTCGTTGGTGTGGCCGCGGGCGATGTACTCCTGCGTCATCCGGCGCAGCGCCTCCCACCGGTCCATACCGCGGGCCTCGAAGGCGTGGACGGTGTCCACCTGCCAGCGTGCCCCGTTCTGGCCGGTGGCACACCGCCCCTCGATGACACCGAGGAGCCTGGTGCGGATGTCGTCGTCCACCCCCCAGTCGCGCAGGCCCTCATCGGCAAGCGGCAGGAGCCGGCGGTGGACCAGTTCGGCAACGGGGACCTCCCCCATGCCGGGCCAGTAGGTGACCGCGTCCATGCCCCGCTGCGCCGCCGCGGTGAAGTTCTCCTCGGCGGCATGGAAGGACATGCGCGACCACACGGGACGATCCTCCAGTGCCAGCGCCCGCAGGGCCCCGAAGTAGAACGCCCCGTTCGCGAGCACGTCCACGACTGTCGGTCCGGAGGGCAGCACCCTGTTCTCGATGCGCAGGTGCGGCCGGCCGCGGACCACGTCGTAGACCGGCCGGTTCCAGCGCCAGACGGTGCCGTTGTGGAGGCGCAGCTCCGCCAACGACGGCGTCCGGCCGGCTGCCAGCTCGACCACCGGGTCCTCCTCCTCCAGCACGGGCAGCAGTGCCGGGAAGTAGCGCAGGTTCTCCTCGAACAGGTCGAAGACGCTGGTGACCCATCGCTCGCCGAACCAGACCCGCGGACGCACTCCCTGGACCTTCATCTCGACCGGTCGGGTGTCCGTGGCCTGCGTGAACAGGGCGATCCGGGTCTCGCGCCAGAGTTCGTGGCCGAGGAAGTACGGGGAGTTCGCGCCGAGCGCCACCTGCGCGGCGGCCAGGGCCTGGGCGGCGTTCCACGCCCCGGCGAATCCCTCCGGGCTCACCTGCATGTGGAACTGCACGGATGTGCAGGCCGCCTCGGGGGCGATCGAGTCCGCCCATGTCTCCACGCCCTCGGTGGCCCCACGGATGTCGATGTGGAGGTCCTCCCCGCGGGCCAGCAGCATCTGCTCCTCGAGCAGTGCGTAGCGCGGGTTGCTGCTGATGGTCTCGCTGGTGAGGTGCTCAGGGCGGAGCGTCGGCAGGATGCCGATCATGACCATCCCGTCGTCCTCCGCCTGCGCCTTCTGCTCCGCGGTGTTGAGCTGCTCGCGCACCTGGCGCTCGTAGCGGGCGACGCCGTCCCCCATGAGGGTCTGGGGCGGGATGTTGATCTCGAGGTTGAAGCGGCCGAGCTCCTGCACGAACGCGGGGTTGTCGATGCGGGCCAGCACCTCGGAGTTCCGCATCGCCGGGTTGCCGTCGTGGTCGACGAGGTTGAGCTCCACCTCCATGCCGGTCAACGGAAGGTCGAACTCGAAGAGCTCGCGGTGCAGCATCTCGGCGAGCACGTCGAGACACCGGTGCACCTTGTCGCGGTACCGCTGCCGGTCCTCACGGGTGAATGTCCGGCCGGCGATGTCCTTGCCCATGCGCCAAGAGTGCCCGAGTGACGGTGGCCGCGTCGAGCGGTTCGCCCTGCGGACTGCTCCGCGGCGAACCTCATCGCAAACGCGCACCGTTCACGTCCCGGGCGCGCCAGACTGGGAGGACGAGCACACGGAAGGACGGGTCCGATGGCGCAGTTGTCGCAGGACGAGCAGAAGAGGGCTGCCGGGCGGGCCGCGATCGAGTACGTCACGCCGGGGACGATCATCGGCGTCGGCACCGGGTCGACGGTGGCCCCATTCATCCAGGCCCTGGGCGAGATGCCCGAGCGGATCGCGGGCGCCGTGTCGAGTTCCGAACGCTCCACCGCAGCTCTGCGCGAACTGGGCATCCCGCTCCTCGACGCGAATGAGGTCGAGCGGCTCGAACTCTACGTCGACGGCGCTGACGAGGTGGACCCGAGGGGACACATGATCAAGGGTGGCGGCGGTGCACTCACCAGGGAGAAGATCGTCGCCGCGCTTGCCGAGCGCTTCATCTGCATCGCGGATGCCTCGAAGCGGGTCGACGTCCTCGGCGCGTTCCCGCTGCCGGTCGAGGTGATCCCCATGGCGGAGGCCTCCGTGACCCGCCGCTTCACCGCCGGGATCCTGGGGACCGCGGGCGAGGCCCGCCTCCGGCGCGCCGAGGACGGCACGCCCTACGTCACGGACAACGGCCAGCACATCCTGGACGTCCATGGGTTGCGGATCACCGATCCGGTCGCCTTCGAGTCCGCGGTGAACGACTGGCCGGGCGTCGTCACGGTCGGGGTGTTCGCGCACCAGAAGGCGTCCCTCTGCCTTCTCGGCACCGCCGATGGCGTGGCGACGCTGGCATTCTGACCCTCCGGGAGCCCCGGATCAGGCTCCGATGATCGTGTCCATCAGCTCGCTGGTCCGCAGGGCGGAGCGTCCGCTGCTGGGGCAGGTCCCCCGTCCGCGCAACTCGTCGAGGATCGTGGCGACGAGCGGGCCGTGGACGTGTACGGGGTCGGGCACCTCGTAGGCCGCGGCGCCGTCGGCGGTCACGAGGCGGACTGGGGTTGGCGCGAAGCTTGCAAAGGAGATGATGCCCTCCGTCCCGACGATGACGGTCTCGTCGACGAGATCCGGGGTACCGAACGCCCACGATCCCGAGCCGACCACCTCGCCGAACCGGTAGCTGGCGGCGACGGCGTGGTGGTCCTCCGAGGTGACGCCGGCGACGTCGGACGCCGGTCCGAGGAGGTGGTCGAGCACGTCGAGGGTGTGGCAGGCCGTCTCGTAGAACTCGCCGCCGCGGTTGCGTGCGGGGTCCCACCGCCAGCCGGTGAAGTCGGTGGGCTTGCGCCACGTGGTGTGCACGGAGAGCGGGCGGCCGACCGCCCCGGCCCCCAACAGCTCACGCACCTTGGCGAAGCGCGGGAGTGTACGGCGGTAGTACGCGACCCAGAGGTGGACCCCGGCACCGTCCGCCGCCTCCACCATGCGGGCGGCCTCGGTTGCGGACATCGCCATCGGCTTCTCCACCAGGACGTGCTTGCCGGCGCGTGCCGCGGCGATCGCATACTCCGCATGCGTTGCGGTGGGGGTGGCGATGTAGACGGCTGTCACCTCGGGGTCCTCGACGACGGCGCGGGCCTCGGTGGACCAACGCGCCACCCCGTGGCGTCGGGCGAAATCGCGCGCCTTGTCCGCGTCCCTCCGCATCACGTGGACCACGTCCGAGTCCTCCGCACGGAAGGCAGCGGGTGCCGCCTTCCGCTCGGTGACGTCGCCGACCCCGATCACTCCCCATCCGACCATGGCGCCATCCTGCCAGCACCTCGCGCGGCGACGCGCGCCCACGGCCCTCCGTTGCCAGGAGCTGCCGTGCCAGACTGTCAACGTTGACGTCTCATGCGGAAGGAGGGCGTCATGGCAGGCCCCTCGTACGGCGTGCACTCCGAGGTGGGGAGGCTGCGGAAGGTCCTCGTCTGCTCCCCCGGCCTGGCACACCGCCGGCTCACCCCGGCGAATGCCGAGGACCTGCTGTTCGACGACGTGATGTGGGTCCAGAACGCCGAGCGGGATCACGCGGACTTCGTCGAGAAGTTGCGCGGGCGCGGGGTCGAGGTGGTGGAGTTGCACGACATCCTCGCCGAGACGATGGCGGTCCCCGGTGCCAAGGACTGGCTGCTGGAGCGGAAGATCACCGCGAACGAGGTGGGCCACGGACTCGTCGACGAGACGGTGGCGTTCCTGCACACCCTCGACGATCGGCGGCTGGCCGAGGTGCTCATCGGCGGGCTCGCCACCACGGATCTCCCCGCGGACTTCCGTACCCCGTTCCTGGCACTGGCGCGGGAGAGGACCGGTGCACGGGACTACCTCATGCGGCCGCTGCCCAACACCCTCTACACCCGCGACACCACCTGCTGGTTGTACGGCGGGCTCACGATGAACCCCCTCTACTGGCCGGCCCGGCACGACGAGACACTCCTCTACAAGGCGATCTACGAGTTCCACCCCGACTTCGTCGGCTCAACCGTGTGGTGGGGGGACCCCGAGCGCGACTGGGGGCAGGCAACCATCGAGGGCGGCGACGTCATGCCGATCGGCAACGGAGTGGTCCTCATGGGGATGAGCGAGCGCACCTCCCGGCAGGCGATCACCCAGGTGGCTCGGGCACTCTTCGAGCAGGGTGCCGCCACCCGGGTCATCGTGGCGGGGATGCCGAAGCTGCGTGCGGC
>RZYE01000581.1 GCA_009930425.1 Actinomycetota bacterium
GGCAACCCGCTCGCCGCGCGGATCGGCCTCGAGGTGGTCTCCATGCTGGAGACCGGCGAGTACCAGCAGCGTGCGCGTGACCTCGAGGGTTACTTCGGCGAGCGCCTCGACGAACTCGTGGCCGACGGCCTCGTCAACGCGTCCCGACACGTGGGCCTCTGGGCCGGTGTCGACGCCAACCCGCGCCTCGGCATGACCGGCCGCGAGATCTGCGAGGGACTGCAGGCCCGTGGCGTGCTCGCCAAGGACACCCACGGCTCGACGATCCGCCTCGCGCCGCCGCTCGTCATCGAACGCGACGAGCTCGCCTTCGCGATGGACGCCCTCGCGGACACGCTGCACACCGCGCACCGGGAGCTCGCGGCCACCGCCATCGCCTGACGGCGCCGTCTCCCGGGCGCGCCGCACGAGGCCGCGCCGTCACGAGGCCGCGCCGTCACGAGGCCGCGCCGTCACGAGGCCGCGCCCTCACGAGGCACGCGGGCGACGGCGTCGCCTCCCACCCCCGCGTCGTCCCTACCCCTGCCAGGGGAAGCGGGTGGGGAACTCGCCCTCCTCCTCGAGCTTGGCGGGCACCACCATGACGGGGCAGTCGGAGTGGGCGATCACGGTCTGCGAGGTGGAGCCGAGCAGCAGGCCCGCGAAGCCGCCCCGGCCGCGCGTGCCGACCACCATGAGGTCCACCGCGGTGGAGAACTCCGTCAGCAGCGCCGCCGGGCTGCCGTCCAGCGCGTGGCGGCGGACCCGGACCTGCGTGTCCCCGAGCGCCTGGTCGACGGTCACGTTGAGTCCCTCACGCACGTCCGCGAGCAGTTCGTCGCGGTCGATGTTGCCGGGCAGCCACGCCATCGCCCCGGCCCCCTGCCCGATCGGGACCGCGGCCACCGCCGTCAGCTCGGCGTCCCACAGCTCGGCCTCCTGGATGGCGCGCTTGAGCGCCACTTTCGCCGAGGCGCTTCCGTCCACGCCCACCACGATGCGGCGCACCGGGAGCCGCAGCGGCTTCTGCTCGCCGTGCCGCACCGGGATCATCACCACGGGGCAGTGCGCGTGGGGCGGCAGGGAGGTGGACACGGCCCCGAGGATGCGGTCGGCGAACCCGGTGCCGCCCTCCTTGCCGATCACCACGAGCCCGGCCTGCTTCGACAGCTCGATGAGGATGCCGGTCGAGTCCCCCGTCTCGACGGCGGAGGTCACCGGCACCCGGTCGCCCACCCTCGCCACGGCCTCGTCGAC
>RZYE01000582.1 GCA_009930425.1 Actinomycetota bacterium
GTTGACCCATGACCGATGCACTGAAGCAGCTCGAAGAACTCGCGGCCGGGTCGATGACGATCGGTGGCCCCGAGGGCGTCCTCACGCAGCAGGAGATCCACGACCACATCGTCGCCTCGCTGGCCACCATGGACTTCGACGGCAAGTCGGTGGCCCTCGTGGTCCCCGACGCCACCAGGTCCGTCCCCATGCACAGGCTCCTGCCCCCGGTCCACGAGGCGCTCGCCGGACGGGCGACCTCGGTGACCGTCGTCATCGCGCTCGGCACCCACGCCGCGATGTCCGAGGACCAGATCGCGGCCTTCCTCGGCTACGAGGCCGGCAACATCGAGGACACCTACCCGGGCTGGACCGTCCTCAACCACGAGTGGTGGGACGAGGAGAACTGCTTCGCGGACCTCGGCACGATCTCAGCGGAGGAGGTCACCGAGTACTCCGGCGGCCGGCTCCACGACGTCCCCATGAACGTGCTGGTGAACCGGCACGTCGTGGAGAACGACATCGCCCTCGTGGTGGGGCCCGTCCTCCCCCACGAGGTGGTCGGAATGTCCGGGGGCAACAAGTACTTCTTCCCCGGGCTGTCAGGTCATGACGTCATCGACCTGTCGCACTGGGTGGGCGCGCTGATCTCCTCCTTCGAGATCATCGGCACCCTCGGGATCACCCCGGTGCGCGAGCTCATCAACGCCGCCGCCGACCGGATCCCGAGCGAGAAGCTCTGCATCGCGGTGGTCACCGAGGCCGGCGCCCCTGAACTCCACTCGGTCTCGGTGGGCACCACCGTCTCCGCCTGGGCCGCCGCGTCCCCCATCGCCGCAGCGAGCCACATCGCGTACCTCGACCGCCCCTACAAGCGGGTGCTCTCCATCCTGCCCACGATGTACGACGACATCTGGACCGGGGCCAAGGGCTTCTACAAGATGGAGCCCGTGGTCGCGGAGGGCGGCGAACTGATCATCTACGCGCCCCACATCACCGAGGTATCGGTCATGCACCCCGGCCTGGCGAAGATCGGCTACCACAACCGCGACTACTACGTGAAGCAGTGGGACAGGTTCAAGGACCACCCGTGGGGCGAACTCGCCCACTCCACGCACCTCCGCGGCATGGGTACCTTCGACGAGGTCGAGGGCGAGCGGAACCGCGTCACGGTCACCCTCGCCACCTCGATCCCGAAGGACGTGGTGGAGGCCTACAACCTGAACTACCTGGATCCCGCAGAGGTGGACATCGCCG
>RZYE01000122.1 GCA_009930425.1 Actinomycetota bacterium
CGTCATGCGCCACAACCCCGGGGCGTGGGTGGGGTGGTGCGGCACCGCGGACCTCGATCTCGATCCGTTCACCGACGACGCCGGCCGCATGCTCGTCCCGGTCACGCTCACGGCCGAGGAACTCAAGGAACACTACGAGGGGTTCTCCAACGCGTCCCTCTGGCCCCTCTACCACGACGGGGTGGCCCCGCCGGAGTACCACCGCGAGTGGTGGGCGACCTACGAGGAGGTGAACCGCCGCTTCGCCGACGCCGCCGCCGCGGCTGCTGCCGAGGGCGCCACCGTGTGGGTCCACGACTACCAGCTCCAGCTCGTGCCCGCCCTGCTGCGACAGCAGCGGCCCGACCTCAGGATCGGCTTCTTCCTCCACATCCCGTTCCCGCCGTTCGAGATCTTCCGGCAGATCCCCTGGCGCCGCCAGATCCTCTCTGGCCTGCTCGGCGCGGACCTCATCGGGTTCCAGCGCAGGACGGACGCCTCGAACTTCCGCCGCACGCTGCGCATGCAGCTCGGGATGCGCACGCACCGTACCCACGTGCTCGTCCCCGGATCGGACGGCCACCAGGAGCGCCGCATCCGCGCCGAGGCCTTCCCCATCTCGATCGACAGCCACGACTTCGAGGAACTCGCCCGCAGCACGCGCGTGCAGGAGCGTGCGGTCGAGATCCGGCGCGAGCTCGGCAACCCTGACACGGTGCTCCTCGGCGTGGACCGGCTGGACTACACCAAGGGAATCCGGCACCGGTTGCGCGCCGTCGGAGAGTTGCTGGAGGAGGGCCAGCTGGATTCCACGCGGACCGTCCTCGTGCAGGTGGCGAGCCCGAGCCGCGGCCGCGTGGACCTGTACCGGGCCATCCGTGACGAGATCGAGGGAACGGTGGGCCGCATCAACGGCAACCTCGCCACCCTCGGCCACAACCCCGTGATCCACCTCCACCAGCCCCAGCCCCGGGAGGAGGTGGTGGCGCTCTATCTCGCCGCTGACGTCATGCTCGTCACCGCGCTGCGGGACGGCATGAACCTCGTGGCGAAGGAGTACGTGGCGTCCCGTTTCGACGGCGACGGCGTGCTCGTCCTCTCCGAGTTCGCCGGCGCGGCCGACGAACTGACCCAGGCCATCCCCGTCAACCCCTATGACCTCGACGGGCTCAAGGCCGCCATCATGCATGCCGTCACCATGGACAGGGCGGAGCGGCGCCGCCGCATGCGTTCGCTCCGCCGCCGGGTGATGGACCACGACGTCGCGGCGTGGGCCAAGGAGTTCCTCGCCGCCCTGACCGGGAGTGACTCATGAACGATGCCCTGCACCACGACCTCGCCGGCTTCGCCGCACACGCGCGGGTGCTCGTGGCCCTCGACTTCGACGGCACGCTGGCCGAGCTGGCGGACGACCCCCAGTCCGTGTTCGTCCTGCCCCACTCGGCGCGGGCGCTGGCCGACCTCGCGGTGGACGACGGCGTCCACCTCGCCCTCGTCTCCGGCCGGCCCGCCTCCGAGCTCGAGCGCCTCGCTGCACCGCCCGCGGGCACGATCCTGATCGGCAGCCACGGGTCCGAGATCGCCACCGTGGATGCGGAGGGCAACCTCCACGCCGCGGACCTCGGGCTCACGGAGGAGGAGCGGACGTTGCTGACGGACCTCGTTGCCACGCTGGAGGACATCGCCAGCGGTGCTCCTGGCGCATGGGTGGAGGTGAAGCCGGTGGCGGCGGTGCTGCACACCCGGCTGTCCACGGACGCTGACGCCGAGGTGGTGATCGAGCGTGCCCTCGCCGGGCCGGCCAGGTGGCAGGGCGTGCACGCGATGAAGGGCAAGGACGTGGTGGAGTTCTCCGTCCGGACCCTCACGAAGGGGGATGCTCTCGGTGAACTGCGCGAGCGGACCGCCACCGGGGAGGCCATCCACGTCCTGTTCGCGGGGGACGATGTCACGGACGAGCACGGCTTCGCGGTGTTGGGAGACGGGGACGTCGGCATCAAGGTGGGTTCCGGCGACACGCGGGCGGCACACCGCGTGGCCGACCCTGAGGAGTTCGGTCGCGTCCTCGAGGCGCTGGTGGCCCTGCGACAATCTCCTGCATGACCACCGCCGACCTCCTGGACACCATCCTCTCGGGCACGGCCGCCGAGCTGGACGCCGCCCGGGCCCACGTCCTCGCCTCCCGCGGCAAGGGCGATCTCTCCCAGGTCGCGGCAACGGAGCGCGCGATCCGGATGGCGCCCCGGGACGTCCTCCGCCTCGCGCGCGACGGCGGGGCGAGCGTCGTCGTCGGGGAGCGCACCTACGAGGGCGGCCGATTCGCGGCGCGCCCGATCGGGGAGCTGTGCGCCGCGGTGGCCGGTCGAACCGCTCCCCCGCCGACGCTCTCGGTGGTCGCCGGCGGCGGACCGGTGGCGGACATCGGGGCGCTGCAGGCGTGGGCGGGCCGGGGCACGCTGTTCCAGGTGGCGTCCCAGTTCAACTGCCTCGAGTCCCCGGGACCGTACCTGGTGGAGGTGGCCGACTACGTCCACGATTCCACCCAGGGCCCGCGCGCCTCCATCTCCGCGTTCCCCGGCACCCTCGTGCGCCACTACGCCGCTCCGGACGGCCTGGGTGGCACGTTCACGCAGACCGGTGACCACCAGCTGGACCTCCTCGCCGACGCCCTGCCGCCCGAGGTGGGCCGCGTGGACGGCGGTTACCTGAAGGCCCACCACCTGGACGCGCAGCGCGCCGCCGAGGCGCTGGCCGACCGTTTCGACGCCATCCGCGTGGGGGTGCACGACGACGTCGAGGTGGTGCTGGGGGCGGACTGGGCCGGCGCCGTGGAAGGCCGGCCACGGATCGCGCAGGTGTTCACCTCCACCCTGGCGGCGGGCATGTACGGCGGCGGCGAGCAGGTGACCGGCGCCGTGGCGGAGGTCTGCCGGCAGCTCCTGCGCGCCGCGTACCTCGGCACCCTGCTGGCCGCCGTCGACCTCGGCCGCACCCGCGTGCTGCTCACCATGATCGGCGGCGGCGTGTTCGGCAACCCGCACCCCCTGATCATCGAGGCGATCCTGTGGTCGCTGGACGAGTTGGCGTCCATGGGGGCGGGGCCGTTGGACGTGGTCCTCAACGCCTTCCACCTCGATGACGAGGTGGACCGGACCCGGCTCGCTGCGGAATGCGAGACCCGCGGCGGTGTGTTCCGGGAGCTGTGATGGGCCTCCAGGCACGCACCCGGCTCTACCTCGGCATCAGCTTCGGATGGACATGGGGGCTGTGGCTCGGTGGCTGGATGCTCGGCCGCGCGTGGGAGGTCCCGGTCGACACGGCCGGGAGCCTGGTCGACCTGGCCCAGATGGCGGGCTCCCCCGGGTTCGTGCCGCAGCTCCTGTTCACTCTCGCCGTGTTCGGACCGCTGCTCGGCTACCTCGCGGTGCGCCGCCCCCGCCCGGTGTGGGGCCGGCCGACACGCGAAACCGTGCTCATCGCCGTTTCCGTGCCGATCGTGTCGGTGCTCCCGGCCATCGTGCTCACCCTCGGCACCGGGGTCCCGGCGGCGGGACTCCCCGTGGCGTCCGCTGCCGGTGCCGTTGTCGTGTACTTCGCGTCGAACCTCGTCACCAGTGGTACCGAGGAGTTCGGGTGGCGGGGATACCTGCATCCGACCCTGCGCGGACGGGAACGCACCTTCTGGGGCGCGGCGTGGAAGGGGGGCCTGATCTGGGCTGTCTGGCATTACCCCTTGATGCTCATCCTGTACTGGCAACTCGGCGTCGTCATGATCCTCACCATCGTCGGGTTCACCGCCAGCATCGTCGCGATGGCCTGGATCACCGGCCTGGTCTACGAGCGGAGCAACTCGATCGCGCTGGCAGCCCTCCTCCACGCCCTCAACAACACCGCGAGCTTCGCGCTCGTGCTCCTGTTCCCCACCACGCCGTTCACCATCGTGACTGCAGCGATGGCATGGGCGATCGTCGCGGTCCTCGAGAAGCGCTACGGCGTCGATCGGGCGGCGGCCGCTGCCTGATTCCTCAGAGGCTCCGGCGTGGGGGCAGGTCGTAGCGGTCGAGGTCGGAGGCGGCGATCACGTGCGTCTCCCCCGCCTGGGCCTCTGCCTGGCGCCGCAGGGGTTCCACGTCCTGGTAGCGCGAGGAGAAATGCGTGAGGACCAGGGTGTGCGCGCCCCCGGCAGCGGCGATCCGGCCCGCCTGGCCCGCAGTCAGGTGACGGTAGGCGGTGGCCAGTTCGGCCTCATCGTCGGAGAAGGTGCACTCCGTGACGAGGAGGTCGGCGCCGTCAGCCAGTTCCTCCGCCCCCGGACACGGCATGGTGTCCATCACGAACGCGAAACGCTGCCCGGGGCGCCGCTCGCTGACGTCCTCGATCCGGACGCCGCGGAAGTGGCCGGTGTGGATGAGTTGGCCAACATCCTCGCCCTCGATCCCGGCCTCGGCCAGGCGTTCGGGCAGCATCGTGCGGCCGTCCGGCTCCACGAGCTGGTAGCCATAGGTCTCGATGCGGTGCAGCAGGGGCCGGACGAACAGCCCGTCCGCCACCTCCCCGGCGCTGCCGTGGGGGTGGAGGCGCAGGTCGAGGGAATGGCTCGTCACCGCGATGAGCTGGCGTACGGCCTCGTCGCCGGCCGCCGGGTAGTGCAGGTGGATCGGGTGGGCCACCCCGTCCAGGTCCATGCGCGAGAGCACTCCGGGCAGGCCGAAGCAGTGGTCCCCGTGGAGGTGGGTGAGGCAGATCCGGGTGACGTGGCTCGGTGACACGCCCGCGTGGAGCATCTGCCGCTGCGTCCCCTCCCCCGGGTCGAAGAGGATGCCCTGGCCGTCCCACAGCAGGAGGTAGCCGTTGTGGTTGCGCGTCCGGGTGGGTACCTGGGACGCGGTCCCGAGGACGACGAGCTCGCGCATGGGACGATTCTCGCGCTTGAACGGCCGTTCAGTCCAGCGGTACGATGAGGGGGAAGGAGATGGTTGCAATGACGCAGGAATCAACTGCGGCCACGGCGCGCGCGATCCTCGAGGCGGCCGGGCAGCGGAATCCCGAAGTACTCGCGGCGCTCTACCGGGATGACGTGGTTGTCGAGTGGCTGCCGGTGGGCAGGTTCGAGGGAAAGCAGGCGGTCCTCGGGTTCTGGAAGGAGATCTTCGCCTCCGTCCCGGACTCGCGGGTGGAACTCCTCAGCGAGGTGAGCGAGGGTGACACCGCCGTCCTCGAGTGGCGCTGGCACGGTACGTTCAGCGGCGGCCCGTACGTGGGGATCCACGCCACGGGTAGGGAGGTGGACTTCCGGGGCTGCGATGTCATGCGGTTCGCAGACGGGCTGCTGGCCAACGAGGTCATCTACTTCGACGGCCTCGGGTGGGCCCGCCAGATCGGCCTCCTGCCGGGCCAGGGGACCGCCGGGGACAAGGCCCTGACCACTGTCTTCAACGCCACGACGGACCTGCGGGCCGCGATCCACGAGTGGTGGACGAAGCGGAAGACGGAGCAGCCCTCGTCATAGGGCCCGCCGTTCCCCGAGAATGGGGGCGTGCGCCGTGCGGTCGGAGTGGTCCTCGTCCTCGGAATGGTGGTGGCAGTCGTGGTGGGAAGCGCGTGGGCACTGCAGCGACGGTTGATCTACTTCCCGGACGAGCGCTCCCTCCCGCCGGCGCACGAGGTGATCGACGGCGCCCGGGACGTCACCCTGACCACCGCGGATGGTCTCGAGCTGACGGCATGGTTCGTACCGGCGTCGCCGGCCGTGGACACGCGGATGGCGGTGCTGGTGGCCCACGGCAACGGCGGCAACATCGCGGACCGTGCGGAGCTCGCCGCGGAGCTGGCGGACCGGGGACTGGCGGTGTTGCTGCTCGAGTACCGCGGGTACGGCGGGAACCCGGGGTCACCGTCGGAGGAGGGGCTCGCGCTGGACGCGGAGGCCGCCGTCGCAGGCTTGGAGGACCTCGGGTACCCGCCGGAGCGCACCGTGTTCCTCGGCGAATCGCTCGGCACGGGCGTGGTGGCCCGCCTCGCCACCGCTCACGAGCCGGCGGCCGTGGTGCTGCGTTCGCCGTTCCCTGCGCTGGCCGACGTCGGCGCGCACCACTACCCGTGGCTGCCGATC
>RZYE01000583.1 GCA_009930425.1 Actinomycetota bacterium
GGACCGCGCCCAGGGCGGCTCGACCTTCAAGCCGTTCACGCTCATCGCCGCCCTCGAGGACGGCGCCTCGTTGCTGGACCAGTACGAGTCCTACTCGCCCATGGAGATCCCGGGCTACGACTTCGCGGTCAGCAACTTCGACTCGCGGAACCGCGGGAGCATCGACCTGATCCGCGCGACGCAGGACTCCGTCAACACCGTCTACGCGCAGTTGAACGTCGAGTACGGGCCGGAGCGCACCGTGGACGTGGCGACCCGGCTCGGCATCCCGGAGGACACCCCGGGCCTGGTGGCGACGCCGTCGAACGTTCTCGGACCCGCCAGCCCGCACGCCATCGACACCGCCACTGCGTTCGGCACGATCGCTGCCGGCGGGGTGCGCCACGACCCGTTCATCGTGGACTCCGTGACCGACAGGGACGGCAACGTCCGCTACCGGGGCTCCTCCGACGGGGACCGCGTGATGGACGCCGGCGTGATCGCGAACGCCACCCACGCCATGCGGGCGGTGGTGGAGGGCGGCACCGGGCGGACGGCGAGCGAGATCGGCCGCCCAGCGGCCGGCAAGACCGGCTCGTCCAACGCGTACCGTTCCGCGTGGTTCGCCGGGTTCGTGCCGCAACTCGTGACCGTGGTGAACATGTACCAGGTCGGCCCGAACGGCGAGGAGGAGGAGCTGACCGGCTTCGGCGGGGTCAACATCGTCGCGGGCGGGACGTGGCCGACACGGGTGTGGACCGACTACATGAAGGTCGCCCTCGACGGCGTGGAGGTCCAGGACTTCCCCGAGCCCGACATCAAGACCCCAACGCGGACGCCGTCGCCGACGCCGGAGCCCACGACGCCGACGCCCACCCCGACGCCGACGCCCACCCCCGAGCCGACGCCGACCCCCGAGCCGACGACGCCGACGCCGGAGCCGACCCGCCCGGGACCACCCGACCCGACCGAGGAGCCGGTGCCCACGGAGGAGCCGACCGCGCCCGGGAACAGTGGTGGCCGCGGCGGTGGCGAGGTGGTCCCCATCCCGCCGCCACCGGAGGAGGCCTGAGATTCGCCCCGTTCCGGTCCGTCCGGTAGAGTGATCCGTTGGCCCTGCCGCTCGAGCGAGCGGGTTCCGGGCCCGAGAAGCGCACAACCCTCCTGTTACGGACCGACCGTGACCGCTGAGACCAAAGGAGGTGGGTTAACGCATGCGTGACTATGAACTGATGGTGATCCTCGATCCCGA
>RZYE01000123.1 GCA_009930425.1 Actinomycetota bacterium
CGCAGCCCCGCGATCGCCGTCCCGAGCCGCGGGAGCGAGCGAGCGTTCAAGAGCGTCCCGCTGTTGTCCATGCTGTCAACGTACGGCGACAGGTACATGCGTGTCAAGGTGTGGCGACATGGATGCGGTGTCATCACGCGACGACATTGAGGGAACGCTCAGGCAACGGTCTTCGATCCCCGCGCCAAGCAACCGATCACGCGTACTCCTCTGGCATGTGAGGCTGATCCGTTGCCCGTCCTCGAACAGCTGACCTCCCTGCAGGGTGGGGCCGTCCCCCTCGAGGGTGTGTAGCCGTCGGACACTCGCTCAGTCGGTTGCTGCCGCGACGACCGCCGCGCGTTCTCGCGGAGACGTGGAGCCACAGGCTGCCGGTGGTTCCAAGCGTTACGGTGGGGGTATGAGGGCCGGGCCGGGAATTCTGTTGGGGCTTTCCGGCGTGGCCGCGGGTGTGGTGGTGGCGCTGGTGGCCCTGACGGTGGCGGCGCCTGCGGAGGTGGTGCCTGGGGAGGCGTGGTTCCCCGTCGTGCTGGAGGAGTTTGCTGATTCGCGGGGGATATCTGCGTCGTTGGAGGTGCCGGATCCGCAGGTCCTGGTGGTGGGGGCATCCGGACGGGTGACGGCGTCGTCGTGCACCGCGGGAGGGACGGTGGCGTCCGGCAGTGTCGTGGCCGCCGTCGACGGCGCCCCGGTGGTGGCCTTGGCGACGACCGTCCCGCTGTGGCGGGACTTGTTCACGGGTGCGCGGGGTGATGATGTCGCCGCGCTGCAGCGCGAACTCAACCGACTCGGGGAGGCCCTGACCGTGGATGGCCGTTTCGGGGCGGGGACGGCCGCGGCGGTGGACCGGGTGTGGGGGCGGGGGGGCGCCGGTGACCCGGACGGGGTGGTCTCGGTGGGGCACACGATGTGGCTGCCGGCCGCGTCGGTGACGGTTGGCACGTGTGAGGTGCTGGTGGGGCAGTGGGTGGACGGGTCGGGCCCGTTCGCGACGGTGGCGCGCACCGCGACCGCGGTCCGGCTCGGGTCCCTCCCGGCCGACGTCGTCGGCGGGGCCCGTACAGTGAGCTACGGCGGGGTCACCGTCCCCGTCGAGGAGCCGAGCCTGATCACCTCACCGGAGATGATGGCGGCGATGATGGCCTCGGACACCTTCCGGGTCTGGTCGGTGGACCCGGGCCTGGTGAGCTTGACCTTCACGGTGGACTACGCCCTGGCGGACCCGGTCATGGTCGCGGTGGTCCCACCCGCCGCGGTCGGCGGGACTGGTGGTCCGGTGTGTGTCCAGGCGCGGGACGGGACGGTGCCGGTGCGGGTGGTCGCCTCTCAGTTGGGGCGCACCTTCGTGACGTTCGACGGCGCAACCCCAGCCGAGGTGCGTGTCCCGGCGGCCGGGGAGCGGATCGAGTGCGGGTGAACTGGTGGAGGTGAGGGCATGTGGGGTCGGGGTCCGGTTCGGGTCCCAGCCGTGGTTGTTCGGGGGTGTGGACCTGGACTTGGGACGCGGGGACCTGGTGGGGGTGGTGGGCCCCTCCGGGTCGGGGAAGTCCACCCTGTTGTCGGTGCTGGCCCGCGAATTTGTCCCCACCCGCGGGACGGTGGCGTACGACGACGTCGGGACCGTCGCATGGGTGTTCCAGAACCCCTACGGCGTCAAGCACCGCACCGCGCTGGACCATGTGACCCTGCCGCTGATCGCCCGCGGCGCGACCCGCCCGGAGGCTGACGCGCAGGGCCTGGCGTTGCTGGGCCGGTTCGGGCTGGCCGCGGTGGCCGGCCAGCCGTTCTCCTTGCTGTCGGGTGGGGAGGCCCAACGCTTGCAGTTGGCGCGGGCGGTCGCCGCGGCTCCGGACCTGCTGCTGGTCGATGAACCCACCGCGCAACTGGACGCGCGCACCGCCGGGGAGGTCAACGCCGTGTTGGGCGAACTCGCGGACTCGGGGGCCGCCGTCGTGATCGCGACCCACGACCCGCGCACCGCCGCGACCTGCCCCCGCGTGCTCGACCTGCTGGACCACCCCATGGGGGATGACGATGCGGGGACGTGAACTGCTCCGCGAGGCCACCCGCAACCTGGCCACGGGGACCACCCGGGCCCTGACCCTGACCCTGGTCCTTCTCGCGATCCTCGTGGTCACGATCGGGATGGACCAGGCCGGCGTGCTGGGCACACGCCTGGACCATGCCCGTTTCCGCGCTGAGGGCTCCACCCTGTGGACCCTGACGTCCCCGGGTGGCATCGACGCCCCCCGCTGTGAGGCCCTGGCCGCGGTGCCCGGGGTGGTGGGTGCGGGTGCGACTCGCGCCCGGGAGGACCTGAGGCTGGCGGTGCTGCCCTCCACCACCACCCGGGCCATGGACGCCTCCCCCGGGCTGCGGACCATCCTCGGGATCCCCACGGCCGCCCCCGGGGTGTGGCTGTCTCCGAACCTGTCCGCCACCACCGGCACGGACCCCGGTGAGCACCTCGTCCTTACCGACGGCACCACCGTCCCGGTCGCGGGGGCCTACACCTTCCCCGAGGCCCTGTCCTGGGCGGCCCTGTCCACCGCCGTCCTGACCCCCACTCCCAGCGCGGGGGTGTGGGACGAGTGCTGGGCCGACATCGAGGTCCACCACGACGGCAACACTGCCGCGATGCGTTACGCCCTCACCGAGACCACCGCGGGCGAGCAGCCCCAACTCACCCAGCTGAACACCGCCAACGGCCGGTCCCACAACCTCGCCACCCTCCTCGCGGACCGACCCACCCGGTGGCTGCTCGTGGGTGCGCCGGTACTCGCCGCCTTGCTCGGGATCGCCGCGGTACGCGCCCGCCGCCTGGAACTGGCCGCCGCCCGCCACGTCGGGGTCACCCGCACCGACCTCGCCGCCCAGACTGCCCTCGAGACCACCGCCTGGGCAGGCCCCGCCACGATCCTGACCCTCGCCCTCATCGGACTGGGCCGCGTCGCGCTCCTCTCCGGCACCGGCCTCGACCCCCGCACAGGTCTGACCACCACCCTCCTCGACGCCGCCCGCCCCGCCGCCCTCAGTGCCACCACCGCCGTCGCCGCCGCCACACTCACCGCCGCCGCCACCAGCCCCCACCTGCTCTACCGCTACTTCCGCGAACGCTGACTCAAAAGGGGGAGAGTTCGTGGAAGCACTCACAAGATTCCGCGGACGTTTCGGACATTCGATCTCGATCTCGCGAAACCGCCACTCCTGGGGCCGAGATGAAGTATTGTATCCCTACAACATCCTCTCGAAGTTGAAGGATATGAACATGCGCCGGATCAAGACAGTTGGACTGCCCACGGCTGTCACCCTCCTATTCGTTCTTGCTGGCGCCGCCCCCGCTTCGGCGACCGTGTACGCGACTCCGTGCCAGCATCAGACCTTCACCGCGCCAACGTCCGTCACAGTCGAGGAAATCAATTCATCTTGCGACTTCGTTCAAGCCCGAATCGACAGGTACTACAACGGCGTGAGGACTATCTACGGTCCCATTCACGGCGCAACGTCCACGGCGAGCGACAGTGCGGGGTCGCTCATAAACCACTATCGGAACGTCAAGACGTCCACCGGGTGGATGGGTTGGAAGGTCGCCTGACGTGCGTCTGGGAGTACGAGGCGCGGCGAAGACGTTGATTTTGGCTGTCGCGCTGGCCGGGCTCGCCGCATGCAGTTCGACTGGCAGCGGCACCACCAACCCTTATCACACTGAGATCGAACGCGTTCTTGCACAGGTCACTTCGGAATTCCAGCGAGGCGTCCTCGAGGACCACATCATCACTCGCGAAGAGTACGACGAAGCATCCTCACTGTTTCTCCGGTGCTTGGAGGACAAGGGGTACAACGTTTCACGCGAATGGCAGAACGCATATTACATCTATGCCGTTTCGCCGGGGGGGAGCGGTGCCGACGCGGCACACCAAGAATGCGTCACGGAGTACCTCGACCCCATTGAACCCCTCTTCATTGCGACCACAACGAATCCAGAGAACAAACCGTGGAACGAAGCCGTGGTGGAGTGCCTCGTGCGAATCGGGGCTGCGCCGGCAGGATTCACCCTCAAGGAATACAACTCGCTTGGTGTCTCCCCAGACGCAAGCCCGAATGACCCCGGTGATCTCTTCCGGGACTCCGATGCCGTCATCCAATGCAGCATGGCACCGAACATTGACGCCGTGGACGAGAACTTCTGACGCGATCACGCAACATCGTTGGCGGGCAGCGGACTGGGAGCTGCTAGCGTCGCCCGGCGGAGGAGTGTCGTCCCGTGCTGCTGACTCTCGAAGGACCCGATGAGTCGGACGTCGGGATCCTCCCGTTCAGCTGCTCCGCGGCCGCGGCGTTCATCGGCACCACGAGGGTGGCAAGGTCATCCGGGTGGACACGGATGAGGCGGGGGCCGGTCCGATAGGCCGGCAACTCGCCGTCCGCAATGCGGCGGCGAAGCGTCCGGATACTCAGCCCCGCGAGTTCGGCCGCCTCGGCGAGCGAGACCATGCCACGGTTCCCGGTTTCCTGCCGCCGTACGGCCATGACGTGCCTCCTGGAGATCAAGCGTGAATTCCGGCCAGAGGCCTTCACTCGAGACCCCCAGGCGGTGTGATCTGGTGAGTTCGGTGCCCGCGCACGGTTCGTCCGGACCTGTCCATGTGAGGCCAGCGATGACACGCCGTGGCGGCACGCCACCGATGGATCTGGCACGAATCTGGCACGGAACAAGGAGAAAGGCCCCTCAGAACCCGCATACGTGCAGGTCAGGGGCCTGTGCCATCTGGTGCCCCGAACAGGACTCGAACCTGCGGCCTTCTGCTCCGGAGGCAGACGCTCTATCCACTGAGCTATCGGGGCGACGCCAGTCGATCCTACCAGCGCCGCGGGGTCGCGTGCGCACGGCGGCAGGTTTCGTGGCGTCCCTCACGGTCGGTCCACGGCCGGTGGGCCGTTCCCCGGCCGCCACTAGGATGGCGGGGTGACCCCTGAACAACTCGCCGCTGCCATCCGCGCCGCCGTCCTCGACGTCATCGCCGCGGGCCACCTCGCCCTCGACCCCGACGACGTACCTCCAGTTCGGGTGGAGCGCCCCCGCCAGCGCGAGCACGGCGACTGGGCCACCAACGTTGCCCTCCAGCTCGCCAAGCGGGGCGGCACCAACCCCCGCGAACTGGCGGACCGGCTCGCCGCCATGCTCGTGGACGTGCCGGGAGTGGCCGCCGTCGACGTCGCGGGCCCGGGCTTCCTGAACCTCCGCCTCGACGCGGGGGCGGCCGGCAGGCTCGCCCGCGACATCGTGGAGTCGGGCGCCACCTACGGCCACACCGACACGCTCGCGGGCCACGCGATCAACCTGGAGTACATCTCGGCGAACCCCACCGGGCCGCTCCACATCGGGCACACCCGCTGGGCGGCCCTCGGGGACGCCCTGGTCCGGCTCCTGCGGGCCGCGGGCGCGACCGTGACGCCGGAGTACTACATCAACGACGCCGGGGTCCAGATGGACAAGTTCGGCGAGTCGGTCCTCGCGCGCGCCGAGGGGAGCGAGATCCCCGAGGGGGGCTACTCCGGGGACTACGTGGCCGACCTGGCGACGGCGGTGCTCGCCGCGCACCCCGACCTCCTCTCCCTCCCCCGCGACGAGGCGATCGGGGTGGCACGGGAGGCCGGCTACGACCTCATGCTCGCCGAGATCAGGCGCACGCTGGCCGACTTCCACGTCCAGTTCGACGTGTGGTTCTCCGAGCGGGAACTGCACGGCTCCGGGGCGGTGACCCGCGCGGTCGAGCGGCTGCGGGAGCAGGGTCACGTCTACGACGCCGACGGCGCGGTGTGGCTCCGGACCACCGACTTCTCAGACGACAAGGACCGCGTCCTCATCCGCTCGGACGGCCAGCCCACCTACTTCGCCGCGGACGCCGCCTACTACCTGTCCAAGAAGGACCGTGGCTTCACCGAGAAGATCTACCTCCTCGGCGCGGACCACCACGGCTACGTCAACCGCCTCCGGGCGCTGGCCTCCTGCGCCGGGGACGACCCCGATTTCAACATCGAGGTCATGATCGGCCAGCTCGTCAACGTGGGCGGGGCGCGC
>RZYE01000584.1 GCA_009930425.1 Actinomycetota bacterium
CCCGTTGAAGAACGTCGTCGGTGGCTTCCACTGGACCGCGGTCACCGATGAGAGTGGGATGCGCTTCGTGCCCCGGCCCACGGAACTCGCCGCCCAGAATCCCTTCCGTTCGATCGTGATGAACTGCCCGTCGAACGTCACCTGACCGTTCAAGCCCTTCGCATGAATCGCCTGCAACTCGCCTCCAAAGGATCTCGTCAGGGTGGCCGACCACCACCCGCCACCAGGAACCATGCGGAGGCCCAACGTTGCAGAGTTCCCCGTCCTACGCATGGTTCATGTGGGGGCGAATCCTGAGACGACGGGTAGGAGAGCACGGTGACGTTCAGTTACGACCAAGGGTGGAACGGTCAGCCGCTGGTGCCACAGAAGCAGAAGAAGTCCTGCCTCACCGGGTCGTCCAAACTCGGCTGTGCCGTCAGGAGCGCGCTTCTCTTCATGGTCGGCTTCCTCGTCCTGGCGATCGTCATGATCAACAGCGGACCGCCTGAACCGCCCCCGTGCCAGAAGGTTGACGGCCAGCCGGTCAACCTGGAAACCGACCTGCCGAGACTTCTCGATGATCGGTTCAGGTCGATTGAGGAGATTGGTGAAGGGCATTTCATGGTCAACTTCACCCCCAGGGAAGCCTCCATCGGCATGGCGACCATCTGGGCGCAGGAGGACACCGTGGCGATCCTGCAGTGCGTCGCCAACAGCGACAGAAACGACGCAGTGGTGGTCATCCAAGGGTTCGGCGGCTATGTCGACGACTTCGGGAACCCATTCGACGCAACAGCCATGGTGGTCGGGTACACACCGGAGGTGTACAACCAGATCAACTACGGGCACAAGTACATGTACGACACGGTGTGGGAACTCGCCTTTGTGAAGGAACTCAACTACAACGCCTTCGAAGACTAGGCGGTAGTGCGGCGTCCCTGCCGCCAAAGGGGCTCTGTGTGCCCGCCAATCGTGTCACGGGTACATGGCGAACGCCTTGACCTGTTAGCCCGTCAGCGGGCCGCGTGTGCGTCCCAGCGGGCACACCAGCCGGCCCCGTCCGCCCACCCCCGCGGGGAGATGTCAACCCGACGTGGTGCCGGTCCCAGATCCGGGTTTCGGGTCACATTCGGGGAGGTCGTCAAGGTCGAACGGCATCAGGTCGATGCCGAGCGCGCCCTCCAACCGGGTCACGTGCCGCAACGTCAACGGAGTCTGCCCGCGCAGAACCCGGTTGATCGAATCGAC
>RZYE01000124.1 GCA_009930425.1 Actinomycetota bacterium
GTCCAGTACGACCTCACCGTCGGCGAGGGCTACGCGGCGGACGCCCTGTACGCCATCCCGCCCGGGTCCTAGGAGTGCGGCTGGGAGACCGGCCTGGCGAACGCGGCGTCGAGGAAGGACACCACCCGCTCCCGCCACTCCCCGCCCGCCACGGCCAGCGCGCCGGTGTGCCGGGCATCCTCCACCACCCACGTGCGCACCGAACCGGGCGAACCTGACCGGATGTGGCTCGCCGCGTAGCGCTCGTCCGGCACCGTGCCCGCGACGATGAGGAGCACTGGCCTGGGCGCGGCAGCCGCAACGGACCTCCGGAGGGAGGCTGGTTCCGGCGCCTCGGTGAGACGGCGGACGAACCCGTGCCGGACGCCGTCGATCCACTCCTGGACCGTGCCCCGTGCACCGTACACGTCGGGGTACCAGGCGTTGTCCGCCGCCGTCCTGCCGGTGGCGCCCTCGGCCACCACCACGCGGATGCGCGGGTCCACCGCCAGCGCGCCGATCGCCTGCTCGCCGCCCATCGAGAGCCCGACGACGCCGATCCGGCTCGCGTCCACGTCCTCCCTGGCGGCGAGGAACGTGACGGCCGCGGGAACATCCACCTCGCCCCACCAGCCGTAGTCCATCGCACGCCCCTCGCTGAGCCCGTGGCCGCGGGCGTCGGGGAGGAGGACGCCGAAGCCCTGCCGGTTCAGCACGGTGGCGTGCTCGAGCACGGCCGAACGGGTGGACCCCGCGCCGTGCAACAGCACCACCGCTGCACCATTGGTGGACGGCAGGTACCAGCCCCTGAGGAGCACGTCCTCGGCGGAGCGGAAGCGGACGTCCTCGTACGCCAGCCCCCGGTGCGTGGGGGTGAGGGCGGCGAGGGGGGCGCGTGGCGCCGTCGTCGCGGCGACGGCGGGGCCGAGGCTGAGCGCCACGGCGAGGGTGCCGGCGAGGACGGCCAGGACCACGGGGATCCGGCCCCACCACCGGAGCCGGACGGCGAGGGTGTGGGTGCCCACGCCCAGCAGCGCGAGGCCGGCGAGGAGCGCGAGGGTGCCCCACGCCGTCGTCGCGCTCATGCCCGCCCTCGTGAGGTGGGGGATCGCGACGCCGGCGCCCGCCGCGAGCGTCACCGCACCGAGGATCACCGCAGCCAGTCCGCCGACGATCCACGCCAGCCGCCGCCAGCTCACGGGACGTTCCGGAGGAAGGCCTCGAGGAGGGGGCCGGCCGTCGCGGTGCCGTACTCGCCGTCCTCGACGAAGACCGCCACCGCGAGGTCATCCTGGAACGCGATCATCCACGCGTGCACCTGCTCGCCCGTGCCCCACTGCGCGGTCCCGCTCTTCGCACCCACGTCCCCGGGCACGTCCCGCAGGAACGTTGACGTCCCGGTCGCGACGACGCCGCGCATGAGCTCGGCGAGCACGTCCGCCTCAGCGGCGGTCAGCGGCGTGGCGGGAGCGACGACGTCGGCCTCCTCCCCCACCACCAGCACCGGCGTGACGGTCTCCCCCGCCGCCACCGATGCAGCGGCCACCGCCATGGCGAGCGGGGAGGCGAGCACGTCCCCCTGGCCGATCAACGAAGCGGCGTGGGAGGTGCCGGTGGCGTCGGCGGGCACGGAGCCGGTGGCGTAGGGGAAGGGCCACGGGCCCTGGGTCCCGATGCCGAGGGCAGCAGCCGCGGCTGACACGTCGGCGGCGGTGACCGCCTCGTGCTGGGCGATCAGGGCGGTGTTGCAGGACTGGGCGATCGCCTCCCGCAACGGGATGTCCCCAAGGGAGGCCGCCGGGTAACCGGGGAAGTTCTCGAACTCACGGCCGTCCACCGTGACGGTCGGGGTGCAGGGGACGGGTGTGTCCGCGGTGAGGCCGGCCCGCAGCAGTGCCAGCGCGGTGGCGATCTTGAAGGTGGACCCCGGGGCGTACAACCCGACCGTGGCGGTGTTCAGCCCGCCCCCACCCGGGCCGCTGGCCGCAGCGAGGATCGTGCCGTCGGAGGGCCGCACCGCGACGATCGCGCTGGCGGATTCGATGTCCGCGAGCAGGCCCTCGGCCTGGATCTGGTAGGGCTCCTCGAGGGTCAGGACGAGGTCCGTCCCGTCCACCGGCTCGGTGGCGTGGAGCTCCACCTCCTCCTCCCCGGTGACGAGCGTGACGGTGGTGCCGGGGGTCCCGCGGAGCCGCTCGTCGAAGGCGCGCTGCAGCCCGGAGAGTCCGACGACATCGCCCGCGCGGATCGCGCCGCCGGACTCCTCGACGATCTCGGCCGTGGCCTCGCCCACCGTGCCGAGCAGCGGCCGGGCGAAGGTGGCCGTGGGGGCCAGCGGGATCTCGTCGGACTGCACGAGGACGCCGGGAACCTTCCGCAGCCCCTCGATGTCCCAGCGCTCCGCTTCCTCGGCCCGCACCGTGATGGCGACGACGTACGCCCGCGGCCCGGCCGCGGCCACCCGGGCGGCGAAGGCGGCGACGTCGTCGAACTCGAGGCGGGTGGCGAGGTCGCGGGCGGCGACCTCCGCGGCCTCGGGGGTGTCGATGTGGGCCTTGTCGATGCCGATCCGGTACACAGCGCGGTCCGTGACGATGGCGGTGCCGTCCTGGGAGAGGACGTCCCCGCGCGCGGCGGGCTCGGAGGCGAGGCGGAGGGTGGAGGCGTCGACGGCGTCCGGGTGCACCAGGGTGGGCGACCAGCGGGTGACCCACTCCCCCTCCACCAGTTCGAGGGTGGCGGCGGTCTCGACCTCCCACTCCTCGCCCCCGAGGTCCCAGGCCCAGGTGAGGGGGACGGTGGTGGTGACGCCGTCGCCGTCGTCGGCCTCGGTGGGCTCGCCGGTGGTCACGGTGCGGGGGAGGTCCGCGAGGTTCCCGAGCAGGGCGGCCAGCGCAGCGTCCGGATCGGCAGGGGCGGCGGAGAGCTTGGCGGTGTCGAGGGTGCCGTCCGCGAGGTCGGCGGCGAGGAGGACGGCCTCGTCGGCGGGGTCGGGGGTGGTGGAGCACGCGACCGCCAGCGGCAGGACGAGCGCGGCGAGGGCGCATCGGGACAGGCGGCGCCGCATGGTCATGGTGCCACTATTCCACGCCGCTCAACCGTCGCCGTGGAGCTCGTGCGCGCCGACGGCGAGCGCGGACTCCGCCGGTCAGCGGAGGGAGGCCAGGGCGGCCTCGATGCCCCGGTGGAACGTGGGATAGGCGTAGATCATCGAGCGGAGGGTGTCCACGGGAATGCGGGCGTGCACGGCCACGGCGAGCGCTCCGAGGACCTCGCCGCCGGAAGGTCCCATGGCCGTGGCCCCGACCAGCACGCCGGACTCCGCGTCCTCCACCACCTTGATGAACCCCTCGCCACGGTGGATCCAGCCCCGCGTGGTGCCGGGAATCTGCACGCTGCCGACCCGGACGTGCGGCAGCGCCTCGCGGGCCTGCCGCTCGGTCATCCCCACCGCACCCACCTCGGGGTCGGTGAAGGTCACGCGCGGGAGGGCGTGGTACGACGCGGGCGGGCCCTCCTCGCCGAGCACGTCCCGGATCACGATGTTCGCCTGATACATGGACACGTGGGTGAACGCCCCCTTGCCCGTGACGTCACCGATCGCCCAGACGCCGTCGGTCACGCGGCAGTGGTCGTCGATGGGGGCGAACCGGGCGTCGTCGGGGACGCCCACACTCGCCAGTCCCGCCGCCGCCGGGTCCGCCCGCCGCCCGGTGGCGACCAGCAGGCGTTCGGCCGTCACCACGCGCCCGGGACCGATGACGACGGCGACGCCGTCGTCGTCGCGCTCCACGCGGCGCGCCCGCACGCCGAGGTGCACCGTCACGCCCTCCGCCTCGAGGACCTCCTTCAGGGCCTCGCCCGCCTCGGGGTCCTCCACGCCGAGCAGGTGGTCGGCCGCCTCGACGATGGTGACGCGCACCCCGAAGCGGGCCATGACCTGGGAGAGTTCGCTGCCGATGGCGCCACCGCCCAAGACGATGACCGACGCGGGGAGTTCCTCGGCCTCGACGATGTCGCGGTTGGTCCAGTACTCCACCGTGTCGATGCCCTCGATCGGCGGGACGGACGCGGACGTGCCAGTGTTCACCACCACGCCACGGGTGAGCGCGTAGGGGACGCCGTCCACCTCGATGCGTCCCGGGCCAGTGAGCCGGCCGGTCCCGCGGACGAACGTGCCGCCCTTGCCGGTGAAGCGCTCGACGGCGGCGGTGTCGTCCCAGGTGTCCGTCGCCTCCTCGCGGATGCGGCGCGCGACGATCGACCAGTCGGGAATCACCTCACCGGTGGTGCCCGCGAGGCTGGGCACCCGCCCGGCCTCCGCGAGCAGGTCCGCCGCGCGGACCATCATCTTCGACGGGATGCACCCCCAGTAGGGGCACTCCCCGCCCACGAGCAGGTGGTCCACGCCGAGCACGGCCAGGCCGCTCTCGGCCAGCGTCTCGGCCACGTGGCCCCCGCCCGGTCCCATGCCGATGACGGCGATGTCGTAGGTCTCCACTGGTTCTCCTCACGTTCGTGGGCTCGTGCCGGTGATGGTCCGCGAGGATACCGGTGCGGCGCGGCTGCCGCGATCCTGCATCATTTGGGCGACACCTCCGCGCCTCGGCGTCGCCCACTGAACTCGCGCTGTCGCTTCGGTCACCTACCGCTTGGCGGGTTGTCCACAGGGTTGTTTGGCGGTGTCTGGTCCACAGTTCTGTGGACAACTTTTCGTTGCTATTGCAACGAAAAAGGGGTTGCGGGGTGGGGGTGGGCGGGAGTAGAATCAAACACATGTACGAGGGGGCAGGGGTCAGCGGCAACGACGCCACGCCCATGCCCATGCCCACCGCTCCGACCGCCGGTCCCACCACTGAGTCCACGCCCGTCACGCTGGACTTGACGGGTCCGGCCTTGGCCGTGCTGGAGGGGTTCACCCGGTGGGTGGCTGCCCTGCCTGCCGGGGTGGGTGAGGGGGAGAACCTGGGGCGGATCACCGCGTTGGAGTCGTTGAAGAACGTGTGCGCGGCGGTCCAGGCGCGGGAGACGGTGGCGTTCGATGAGGCCCGGCGGGGTGGGGAGGCCGGGCGGGGTGTGCCTGCGAAGAAGCGGTGCAGGGGTGTGGCCTCCGAGATCGCCCTGGCCCGCCGCGACTCCCCCGCCCGCGGGTCACGGCACCTCTCACTTGCCCGCGCCCTGGCCACCGACCTGCCCCACACGAGGGCGAAGCTCACGGACGGGAAGGTCTCGGAGTGGCGGGCGAGCATCGTGCTGAAGGAGACCGAGTCCCTGACCCCCGCCGGGCGGCGCCACGTCGATGAACAGCTGGCACCCCACCTGTCCGGTCTCGGGGACCGGCGCCTGACCCGCCGGGCACGCGCCCTGGCCCAGGCCTACGATCCGGACGGTGCGGCGCAGCGGTACCAGCAGGCGGAGAAGGGCCGGTTTGTCGACATCGACACCGCCTCCGACGCCACCGTCCACTTCTCCGCTCTGCTGCCCGCCGCCCAGGGGATCGCGGCATGGAAGGCCCTCGGATCCCACGTGAACACCCTCATCTCCACCGGGCAGACGGAGGGCCGCACCCATTCCCAGATGATGGCCGACACCCTCGTGGAACGGTTGACCGGGCAAGGCACCGCCACCGCGGTCCCCGTCGAGATCCACCTCATCATGACCGACGCGACCCTGCTCGGCGGGGACGATGCCCCGGCGTGGGTGGTGGGCCATGGTCCCCTCCCGGCGGCCACCGCCCGCCACCTGTTGGACCCGGACAGTGATGGCCCGTCCGGGAAGGCCAGGGCGTGGATCCGCCGCCTGTTCACCAGCCTGGAGGCCGGCCACCTGGTGGCGATGGACTCCCACCGGCGTACCTTCGACGGGTTGTTGCGCCGGATGGTGATCCTGCGGGATGACACGTGTCGGACCCCGTGGTGTGACGCCCCGATCCGGCACATCGACCACGCCAGGGCGCACGCGACCGGTGGGGAGACGTCGTATGCGAATGCCTCGGGGTTGTGTGAGCGGTGCAACCAGGTCAAGGAGAACCCCGGCTGGCACCATGCCGCGACCCCGGAGCAGTTGACGGTGAGGACCCCGACCGGG
>RZYE01000011.1 GCA_009930425.1 Actinomycetota bacterium
GGGCTTGCCGTGGCGTCCCTGGTGCACTCCGGACAGGCCGTCCTCGGCGCCACCCTCGGAACGCTGCTCCCGCTGTGCTTCATCTCGGACATCTTCGTGGTCGGCGCGGACCTCCCGGACGTCCTCGACGCGATCGGCTGGTTCTTCCCGCTCCGTCACGCCGCCCGCGCGATGACGGACTCGGTCTCCACCCTGGGGACACCGTTCCCGTGGACGCACCTCGCGGTGATCCTCGCGTGGCTCGCGGTCTCCCTCGTGGTCATCGGCACCCGTTTCCGGTCGGAGGCCGTGAAGGACCCCCGGCCGGCACTCAGCGCAGCGCGGGGATGACCTCGCCGGCGAACAGGTCGATGCCGGAGCGGTCGTACGCCGCCTCCGGGAAGTAGAAGATGCCGTACTCCATGCCGAGGTCGCCGACGGCGCGCAGCTTCTCCACGATCTGCTCCGGGGTACCCACCCCGGGCAGCCCGTCGATGGTGCGGAGCTGGCCCGCCAGCTGCTCCTCGGAGAGGTGGGGGCGGAGCCGTTCCACGTACTGCGCCCGCCGTTCGGCCACCTCGGCCTCGTCACGCCCGATGAACACGTTGTAGTTCGCCGACCTGGTGATCTCGGAGAAGTCCCTGCCCACCGCCTCGCAGTGGCCACGCAGGATCTCGCTCTTGTGCGCGAATCCCTCGGGTGAGCCGTCGAAGTTGGTGTACTGGGCGTACCTCGCCGCGATCCGGAGGGTGACCTTCTCGCCGCCGCCGGCGATCCACAGGGGGATGCCACCCTCCTGGAGGGGGAGCGGCCAGCAGATGGCGCCGTCGACGTCGTAGTGCTCGCCGTGGAACGTCGCGATGCCCTCCGTCCACGCCTGCCGCATGATCTGGACGCCCTCCTCGAGCATCTTCAGCCGCGCTCCCGCCCGGGGGAAGCCGTAGCCGTAGGCGCGCCACTCGTGTTCGTACCAGCCGCCCCCGATACCCATCTCGAGCCGGCCGGCGGAGATGTGGTCCACCGTGGCGGCGAACTTGGCGAGGTACATGGGAGGGCGGTAGCCCATGCACGTGCACATCTGTCCGAGGCGCACACGGGAAGTGGCAGCCCCGAGGCCCGCCATGAGCGCCCAGGCCTCGTGGGTCGCCTCCTCCGACGGCTGCGGGGTGGTGTGGAAGTGGTCGTACACCCAGACCGAGTCCCACGGACCGGAGTCGGCGTGCAGTGCCAGGTCGCGCATCACGCCCCACTGGTCAGCGGGGTCGATGCCCACCAGGTCGAAGCGCCAGCCCTGCGGAATGAACAGTCCGAATCTCATCCGACCAGCCTAGAGGGCTGCTCGCGGGGAGGTGCTCAGTACGCCGACGACGATGTCGGGCGCCGCCCGTGCTCCCGCCACTTGGAGACGAGCCAGATCACCGCGACCACGAGCACCACGAGCAGCACGGCGACGAGGAGCGGCAGGAACACCGACACCCCCACGAGCGCGACGGCGGAGACGTCCTCCGCCGTCGAGACGACGGGCCCGCCCGCTCCCGCCGTCGAGACGTTGACGATGGGCCGTCCGATGGCCTTGGCCGTGTGCGTGGTGAAGGCGAGGAAGATGCCGAGCGCGATCGGGATCCACGCCCCCGACTGGAAGATCTCCGCGGGATCGCTGACGGAGATCGTCTCCGAACCGGAGCCGGCCGCGAACACCATGCCGCCCGCCGCGGGACGGATCACGGTCTGGAGGACGTCGTTGACGCTGTCCACCGCCGGGACCTTGTCCGCGACGACCTCGACCACCAGCAGGATTCCCAGGATCACCAGGGCCGCCGGCGACTCCAGCCATCCCCATCCCACGGGGAGTTGCAGGAGGTCCGTGTACCTGGAGAGCAGGCCGAGGGCCAGGAGGGGGATATACGCGTTCAGGCCGGCCGCCATCGCGAGCCCGGAGCCTGTCAGCACTTCCAACACGTCACAAGAATGGCATGATTTCGTGAAGGGAGCATGGGCGGGGACATCACAAATCGGGAAAGGACGATCATGGCGAGCGTGGACGGCACCGGCGGGCTGAGCAGCCGCGTCTGGACCGTCCCCAACGTCATCTCGATGATGCGGCTCGCACTCGTCCCGGTTTTCGCCGTGCTCATCATGACGGAAAGGGACGTCGCCGCCGTCATCGTCCTCGTGGTGGCCGGCGCCTCGGACTGGTTCGACGGCGTGATCGCGCGCCGCTTCAACCAGATGAGCAAGCTCGGCCAACTCCTCGATCCCGCCGCCGATCGCCTCTACATCCTCGTCACCCTCGTCGGGCTCGGCTCGCGCGGATTCGTTCCCTGGTGGCTCGTTGCCGTGATCGTGGGCCGGGACGTCCTCCTCGTCTCGTTGCTTCCCGCGTTGCGGCGGCGGGGACTGGCGCCGCTCCAGGTGCACGTCGCGGGGAAGGCCGGCACCTTCGCGCTGATGTACTCCTTCCCGCTGCTCCTGTTGGCGAACCTCGGGGGTACCCTCGGACACCTCTCCCTCGTGTTCGGCTGGGCTGCCGCCCTGTGGGGGATCGGCCTGTACTGGCTGTCCGCCGCCATCTACATCCGCCAGGGCCTCGAGGCGAGCAGGGCCCTCGCATGACTGGTCCCGCCCCGCAGGACCGAGTTGCCGACTCCTCGGTCAGCGCCGGTGTCCTGCGCCTCCTCCTCGAGAATCCGATCGACCTCGGCTACACCTCGGAGGCACGCGACAGGCAACGCCCCCCGTGGCAGCGCGTACTCGCCGCAGTGGTCATCGCCGCGATCGTGGCGGTCCCGCTGTGGGCGGCGAAGGACCTGAGGAGCGCGAGGGTGGGTGTCTCCGCGAGTTCCGCGCTGCGCGATCAGGTTGTCGAGGGACTCGCCAGCCAGGACGTCATCGAGACCACGATCGCCGAGCTCAACGCCGAGATCCTCCAGGCCCAGTCGGCACTCCTCGAGGACGACGGCGCCACCAACGAACTGGCGACGCAGCTCGGGATCGCCGCCGGGACGGTCCCGGTGACGGGCCCGGGAATCGTGGTCACCCTCGACGACTCGTCCGCCGCCAGCTCCGCGGAGCGCATCCAGGACTTCGACCTGCAGGTCCTGGTCAACGCGCTGTGGGCCGCCGGCGCCGAGGCCGTCGCGGTGGACGGCCAACGACTGTCGCCCACGACGGCCGTACGGAATGCCGGTGAGGCAGTCCTGGTGAACCTGACGCCGTTGTCGCCGCCGTACGTCGTCGAGGCGATCGGCGACCCCACCGACCTCCAGGTCCGCCTCGCACGCACCCGGGCCTCGGGGCACCTCGCCGTGCTGCGCGACACGTACGGGATCAGCGTCCGGATCGAGACCGCGGATTCGCTCGAGCTCGGCGCGGCTCCCTCGCGCGGCGTGGAGTTCGCCGAGATCCTTGAGGGGGAGGACGATGCCGACATCTCGTGACGGCGCGGAGGAGGAACGATGCTCGTAGCCCTTGGCCTCGTGATCGGGGTGATCGTGGGGCTCGTCGTCCAGCCCACGATCCCCGCGGGACTGCAGCCCTACCTGCCGATCGCGATCGTCGCCGCCCTCGACGCCATGTTCGGCGCCCTCAGGGCCTACCTCGATGACGTCTTCTCGGACCGCGTGTTCATCACCTCCTTCATCTTCAACGTCGTGATCGCCGCGTTCATCGTCTTCCTCGGTGACCAGCTCGGGGTCGGGTCGCAGATGACGACTGCCGTCGTCGTCGTGCTCGGGATCCGGATCTTCGCCAACGCCGCGGCGATCCGCCGGCACCTCTTCAAGGCGTGACGATGCCGGAACGCAAGGCACGGGAGCGATTGCGGGAGTTGCTCCGGGCGCGCGCCAGCCGGACGCAGGTGGTCGTGGCACTCCTGGTCGCGCTGGTCGGCTTCAGTGCCGCCACCCAGATCCGACAGGACGAGTCCGACTCGCTGGACCGCCTCACCCAGACCGAGCTCGTGCGCCTCCTCGACGAGATCGGCACCCGGATCGACGACCTCTCGGCGGAGCGGGACTCCCTGCGGGCCGAGCTGGCCGAGCTCCGCACCGGGGTCACCTCCCAGGAGGCGGCCCGTGCCGCCGCCGAACAGCAGGTCCTCGTGCGCTCGATCCAGGCCGGGGTGGTCCCCGTCCGTGGGCCCGGCATCGTCGTGACGATCGAGGACCCCCGCGGGGTCGTCCGGGCGCAGTCCCTCGTCACCCTGATCGAGGAGCTCCGCAACGCCGGTGCCGAGGCGATCCAACTCAACTCGATCCGCATCTCCACCCGCTCGTGGGTCGTCCAGGCGGAGGAGGGCGTCGAGGTGGACGGGCTCGCGCTCGTGCCACCGTACCGGGTGAGCGCCATCGGCTCGCCGGGTTCCCTGAGTGTCGCCCTCGAGATGCCGGGCGGGGTCCTTGCCGCCATCCGCGCGACGGGGGCGACGACCACCTTGGAGGAACGCGAGGACGTGCGCATCGAGGCCGTGGTCACGCTCACCGATCTCGAGCATGCACGGGTCGTCGAATCCGGCGAGCAGGGGTGATCCAGTGCGGCACAGTGGGTAAAGTTGAGGAACCATGCGAAGGAGGCGACCGTGAGCGATCCCAACCGTCCGGACAACCTGGGGAACACCACCCAGTTCGGAGCCGTCGGCGCCGACACGGAGGAGACCGCTCGCGCGACCCTGACCCCCAGCGACCAGGAGGCGGTCGAGGCATTGCCCCCCGAGTCGGCGCTGCTGATCGTCCAGCGCGGGCCGAACATGGGTGCTCGCTTCCTGCTCGACGCGCCGCGCACGACCGCGGGCCGGCACCCGAGCTCGGACATCTTCCTCGACGACGTCACGGTGTCGCGCAAGCACGCGGAGTTCCTCGCGCAGGACGGCGGGTTCGTCGTGCGCGACGTGGGTTCCCTCAATGGCACCTACGTGAACCGGCAGCGCATCGAGTCCGTGGCCCTGAAGGCGGGAGACGAGGTCCAGGTCGGCAAGTACCGGTTGACCTACCATCCGTCCCCCTCTCGGCCCCGTGAGGCGGGTGGCCAGCCCCAGTGACGTCCGCGCAGCCGGAGTACCGCCAGCCGCCCCGGGGCGGCTACTGGCCGTTCGACGTCTCCCAGAAGGGAACGATGACGATCGGTGCGGTCCTCTCCGTCCTGCAGGCCGAGTTCCCTGCGGTGACGGTGTCCAAGCTGCGCTTCCTCGAGGACCAGGGCCTCGTCACCCCCACTCGCACCGGCTCGGGCTACCGCAAGTACTCCCAGGCCGACGTCGCCCGCCTGCGCTACACGCTCACGCAGCAGCGGGACCACTACCTCCCGCTCCGCGTGATCCGCGATCACCTCACCGACCTCGACGCCGGGCGGGAGGTGGAGGAGGCCCGCACGGCCCGGGTGGTCGCGAGCGAGGGCCGGCTGGTGGGGCCGATCTCCGGTTCCCGGGTCTCCGCCCGTGAACTGGCCGAGCTGACCGGAGTACCCGCCTCCGACATCGACGAGATGACCCGCGCCGGCATGCTCGTGCCGGACTCGCGCGGGCGGGTCGCTCCCCAGTCGGTGGCGGTGGTGCAGGTGCTCGCGGAGCTGTCCCGGCAGGGAATCGCTCCCCGCAACCTCCGCTCGATGCGCGCCAACGCGGACCACGTCGCGGGCCTGATCGACCAGGTGATCGCACCGGTTCGCGCGCAGCGCACCTCGCTGGCCCGCGAGCGCGGCGCGGCGGAGGCGGCGGAGCTCGCGGAGACGGTCGCGCGCCTCTACGCCAGCCTCATCCGGATCGCCACGGAGAACCTCTCCAGCTGAGTAACCCTCAACCTCTACATGACGGTTCGGTATTGGTCGTCCTCGACGGCGTGTCCCGGTCCGGGGCGGCGTCGTGAAGCCCTAGCGTGGTCTCTGGAGATGCCGGTATCCTGAGCTTCCGGCAATGAATGGAGTGACCGTGACAAGCACTGATGCGACTGCCGCCTCGTCGCGTAGTGGACAGGGAATGCTCTTCGGCGACACGCTGGCCGACATTGACGCCGACACCGGCTACCGGGGACCGACGGCGTGCAAGGCGGCGCAGATCACCTACCGTCAACTCGACTACTGGGCGCGGACCGGGCTGGTGGAGCCCTCCGTCAGGGGCGCCAAGGGGTCCGGGTCCCAGCGGCTCTACTCCTTCCGGGACATCCTCGTCCTCAAGGTGGTCAAGCGGTTGCTCGACACCGGGGTCTCGCTCCAGCAGATCCGCCAGGCCATCAACCACCTGAAGGAGCGTGGCGTCGAGGACCTCGCCCAGATCACGCTGATGAGCGACGGCGCCTCGGTCTACGAGTGCACGAGCGCCGACGAGGTCATCGACCTCGTCCAGGGAGGCCAGGGCGTGTTCGGCATCGCGGTCGGGCGCGTTTGGCGCGAGGTCGAGGGCTCCCTGGCCACCCTGCCCTCCGAGCGCGCCGAGTCCGACGACCTCGCGACCCACGACGAACTCGCCCAGCGTCGCGCCGCGAAGCGGGCGTCGAACGCCTGACATGGCGCACGTCGATTCGCTCCTTCCGCTGGACCGCAGGGATCTCGAGTTCATCTGGCTCCTCACCGCCGGCTTCGACGACGCGAACCTCCGTCCCAGCCGCCCGGCGCTTCGGCGACTCTTCCTCGTCGACACCGTCGGCGACCCCCTCCAGCGGCTCGCGCTCCGGCTCGGGGCCACGGCCGCCGGCTTCGAACTCCTCGACGTCCCCGCCTCCCTGGACGCCGACGCCGTCCTCGGGACCATCGGCCCCGTCGCGGACGCGATCGCGCTGGCGGACGACAGCGGCAGGTTCAGCGCCCTCTACGAGCAGGACGAGCTCCGGGTCCTCACGGTCCAGCGTGCCGGCGGGGGACCGCTCGAGGTCCTTGCCCACCTGTACCGCTGGTACATGGCGGGACGGCCACTCCAGGGTCTCCGGGTGGTCTGGCAGGGCACGTCACCGGCAACACTCGCGGCATGGTGCGAGGTGACCCGAGAGGTCCCACTGCAGGTCACCCACGTCGGGGCGCGGGACGAGGCCCCGCCCGAGTTGCTGGAGGACCTGCGCCAGGCGGGCCAGCGGGGGGAGTTCCGCCGCCTGCGCACCGCCCCCGAGCACGACGTCGACGCGACCGCGCGGCCCGACGTGCGCACCCTTGCCTGCACCATCGCAGCGGTCCTGGAGTTCACCCAGCCGTAGGAGGTCTCCCATGCCGTCCAGGGTTCCCGAGTTCTCGTTGCCACGTGGGACCGCCATGGTCACCGGGGCGTCCAGCGGGATCGGTCAGGCCATCGCGGTGGCCGTCGCCGCCGCAGGGGCACCGGTTGCCTGCGTGTCACGGGGCACGGTAGACCCGGGGGAGACCCTTGCCGCCATCGACGCCGTCGGTGGTCGGGCCCTGGCCATCACGGCGGACGTCACCGACGCCGCCTCGCTCCGCGAGGCGGTCGCGCAGGCGGAGTCCGAGCTGGGTCCCCTGGCCTACGCGGTGAACAACGCCGGCATCGGGGCCGGGGGAGCGGCCCTCGACCTGCCACGGGAGGACTGGGAGGCCGTCTATGCCACCAACGTGACGGGTGTGTTCCTCTCCGCGCAGGCTCAGGCGCGCGTCATGATCCCGCGCGGCGCGGGCGCCATCGTCACGATCGGCTCGATCTCCGGCCACATCGCCAACCGTGGACTGCGGCAGGCGGTCTACAACTCCTCCAAGGCGGCGGTATCCCACCTGACGCGCTCGCTCGCCGCGGAGTGGGCGCCCCACGGGATCCGGGTGAACTGCGTGAGCCCCGGGTACACGCTCACCCCCATGAACGCCCGTCCCGAGGTCGCCGACGAGGTCGAACGGTTCGCGGAGGAGACCCCGATGGGCAGGCTCGCCGATCCGATGGAGATCGCCGGACCCGTGGTGTTCCTGCTGTCGGAGGCGGCGTCCTTCTGCACCGGCGCGGACCTCGTGGTCGACGGGGGCTTCACCTGCTGGTGAGCGTGGCGCGGATCAGCCGGTCCAGGGCGGTCGCGCCGCCCGCGCCGGCACGTTCGACGCGTTCGTTCCGTACCACGGTGAGCCCCGGGAACCGCATCGCACCGTGGTAGAGGTGGTCCGGGTCGCGCGGTCCGCCGGCCCCCGACCCGAGGTTGTCGGCGTCGTGGCCGACGACGAGGAGGGTCCCGCCGTCCCGCAGCCACCCCGACACCTTCGCGGCGATATCCGCGACGACCGCCGATGGCAGGTGGAGGTAGGCCATGAGGACGAGGTCGACCGGTTCCCCGGGCTCCCACGTGGTCGCGTCGGCGACGACCCAGTCGAGGTCGAGGCCCCGCTCGGCGGCGGCGCGCGACCCTGCGGCGAGCGCGGCGGCGGAGAAGTCGACCGCGGTCATGCGCCACCCCTGCGACGCGAGCCAGAGGGCGTTGCGGCCCTCCCCGGCGCCCAGGTCGACCCCGGTCCCGGGGGGCAGGTCGGAGAGCTCGGCGACGACGAACCGGTTCGGCTCCCGGGACCACACCGTGGATCCTGCGTCCTGAGCGGCCCGGTAGCGCGCGTCCCAGTGGGTGGCGTCCTTGTCCTCGCTCACGGCAGGTCGCCCGCCCGCAGCTCCTCCGTCCTGCTGAATCCGGTGCTCAGGTCGGTGATCCGCACCGAGACGATGCCGTGGGTGTCGATGGTGTAGGTCTCCTCGACGAGCGGGCCGTCCTCCTGCCGGACTACGGCGACGTCGCGGAGGTCCCTGCCGTCCTGGAGCGCCGGGTCGAAGGGGAACATGACCTCGGCGAAGGGCACGATGTCGCCCTGCGGCTCGCCGGCGTCGTCGACCGCGCTGTACTCGACGAAGCGGAACCAGCCCACGTTGTGCGCCGCCCGGTAGCGGCGGGTGACGACGACGTCGGCGCGCGCCGAGACCTTCTCCTCCCGTCCGAGGAGGGGGTCGAAGCTCACCGTCGCGCCCCCCGCCCGCTCACGGAACACCCCGAACCCCCGCGACAGCCGGTCGGTGAGCGAGAAGGCCGCGGCGTCGTCGGCGGCGATGGCGAGCCCGATGGCGGTGGAGGCGGCGGGATAGGGGGAGCGGTGCACCCGCCGGCCGAAGCGCTCGCGCAGGGCCCGGGGGACGAGGGGGAGTCCGCTCGCGCCGCCCACGAGGTAGATGCCGGCGACGTCGCCGAGCTCGCCCTCCCCGAGGCCGTCCACGAGGGGGACCATGACGTCGATGGAGGTCTCCACGAGGGGGGCGGCGTCCGCGTAGAAGTCCGCGACCATGACCGTGACAGGCCTGCCGGCGACCTCCAGCGCGATCCGGCGGGTCTGGGGCGCGAGGTGTTCCTTGGCCTCGCGGCACTCGTCCAGCAGGGTCGCGAAGGCGCGCGCGCCGATCGCCTTTCGCGTGGTCCCGGCCTCCGCGAGGGCGCACTGGGCGAGCACCTCGTCGAAGTCGTCCCCGCCGAGGTTGTTGGCGCCGATGGAGTCCAGTACGTCGTGGCTGGTCCCGTCCACGTTGACGAGGGAGGCGTCGAACGTCCCGCCACCCAGGTCGTAGACGATCACGCGGGTGCGGCGCGAGTTGAGGGTGCGCCCCTGCCGGTGGGAGTACTCGAACCCGGCCGCGGAGGGCTCGTTGACCATGCCGGCCACGGGGAAGCCGGCCCGGCGGAACGCCTCGAGGGTGAGGAAGCGCTGCGGGCCGTGGGCATGGGCGGGGACGGCGACCATGGTCGGACCCGCCTCGAAGGCCGATGCGACGCTCGAACTCGTCGCCAGTGCCTCGAGGAGGGCCGCCATGAAGCCCGTGAGGACCTCGAGGACGGGGAACTCGCGGCCACCGATGGCGAGCGGGGTCACCGGGGTGACGTCCGCGGTGGCGAGGACCCGCTTGAAGGACTTCAGCAGGGGTGCGCCGCCGGCGGAGGCGGCAAGCGCCTCGAAACCGAACACCAGTTCGTCGCCGCGCAGGCCGACGACGGACGGGAAGTACTCGTGGGCGTCGCCGTCGGGGTCGAGGAAGCTGACCACGGGGTAGTTGCCGCGATCGACCCAGGCGACGATCGTGCGCGTGGTGCCGAAGTCAACTCCGAGATGCATGGTGCTGAGCCTAATTGGCAAGGGCGGGGGACATGCCGGGGGGCCGCATGGTGAATCCCACAACGTCCAGTTTGTCCACAGGGTGTGGATGGCGCGTGCCGGGAGCCGGGCGTTCCCGGAATGCTCGGGGCATGGACAACACACAGAAGTACCCCGCCATCCGAGACACCGAGTCGCTCTGCCGCTTCTGGCAGATCGTCCTGGAGGAACAGGGGAGCGACGAGCGCACCCTGTGGATCGCGTGGATCGATGCCGAGGGGGTGCGCGAGCCCGTCATCGCGGGTTTCGACGGTATGCCCGAGCGGCCCCAACCTCTCGACGTGGAGACGCTGCGGGGCATGCTGGATCACCTCGCGCAGTTCGAGGCGCCGTACCTGCTGTTCAGCCGTCCGGGTGGCCAGCACGTCACCGCGGACGACGAGCGGTGGGCCGCCGTGCTCCACGACATCCAGCAGTCCCACGGCGGGGTCAGGCCCGTGCTGCGGGCGGTGGGGACGGAGGTCGCCGCGCTGTCGGGGTGGGGGGAGGGGAACTGAGCCCCTCCTCGGCGCGCCTGAACGCCAGAATGTCATAATGTGCATTATCGGCGTTGGAAGCATGCTGCCGGGGAGTCAGGCCGGCGCCCCGAGGAGTTCCCCGACGACGACGCCCGCCTCGGCGCACTGGCTCGCCGTCACGTCGAGGTGCGTGACCGCGCGCAGCACGTGCTCTCCGAGCGCGGACACGGCGACCCCGCGCGCGGCGGCGGCCGCCGCCACGTCTCTCGCCGCCTTCGCCCCGGTGTCGATGACGACGATGTTGGTGGGAACGTCCCCGATAGCGCCCGGTGCCCGTTCGGCGACGGCGCCGGCGAACGCCCGGGCGGCCGCGTGGTCGTCGGCCAGGCGAGCCACATTGTGGTCCAGCGCGTGCAGCGCCGCCGCGGCGAGGATGCCCGCCTGACGCCAGCCGCCCCCGAGCCGCTTGCGCAGTACCCGGGCGCGGGCGATCCGCTCCGCGCTCGCCACGAGGACGGAGCCGACCGGAGCGCCGAGACCCTTGGAGAAGCTCACCGTCACGGTGTCGAACAGGTGTCCGAAGGTCTCGATGGGCGCGCCGGTGGCGACGTGGGCGTTCCACAGCCGCGCGCCGTCGAGGTGGAGGGCCACCCCCGCGTCCCGGCACAGGGCCGAGACCTCCTCGAGGTGGGCCAGCGGCTGGACCGTGCCACCGCCGAAGTTGTGGGTGTTCTCCAGCGCGACCGCCGCCGTCGAGACGAGGAACGGACCGGCGTCCGGCTGGAGCATCCCGGCGATGTCCCCGGTCGTGGTCACGCCGGAGTCGCCCCGCCAGGTACGGACGGAGACGCCGTGGAGCGCGGCGTGCGCCCCCATCTCGGCGCGGGCGACGTGCGCCTGGGCGTCGCACAGGAGTTCCGCGCCGGGTGGCACGAGGAGCGCGACGCCGAGCAGGTTGCACAGGGACCCGCTCGCGCAGAACAGGCCCGCCTCATGCCCCAGCAGGCGCGCGGTGCGCTCCTCGAGCGCGCGGACGGTCGGGTCCTCCCCGTAGACGTCGTCCCCCACCGCCGCGGACGCCATCGCTGCGCGCATCCCGGGGCTCGGGCGGGTGACGGTGTCGCTGCGCAGGTCGATCACCGGACCAGCCTAGGACCGACCTGTTCGGGGTCGTCGGCAGGCTCGCGGAGGGGCCAGGGAACAATTTCCGGTGCTCACGCGTTGTCAGGATCAGACAGCAATCCACATTTCGGCGTATTCGCATTCAACCAAGGTCCACGAGACAGCGAGGGGAAGCACGCATGGCAGACCGTTCACTCCGAGGCATGAGCATCGGTTCCAAGTCGATGGAGTCCGAGGAGAACGTCGAGTTCGCGCCACGGCAGCTCGCCCGTTACGACTGCCCCAACGGTCACGTCATCGAACTGCCGTTCTCGATGGAGGCGGAGGTTCCCGCCGTCTGGGAGTGCCGGTGCGGCGAGGAGGCAATCCTCCGCGACCATGTCAAGCCCGAGCCCACCAAGCCCGTGAAGCAGCCGCGCACCCACTGGGACATGCTCCTCGAGCGCCGTTCGCGCGAGGAACTCGAGGTCCTGTTGCAGGAGCGTCTCGACCTGCTGCGCTCCGGGCAGCTCCGCTCCCGCCGTACCGCCTAGGACCTGGGGCGCCCGGACCCGAGGCGCCGGAAAAGGTCCCGCACCTGTCCCCCACGATGCCGCGCGCCGAGCACCGTCGTGCGGAGCATCGCCTCCTTGACGATCGCTTTGCTCATCTTTGACTCGCCGCGGGTGCGTTCGAGGAAGCTGATCGGCACCTCGGCAACCGTGCCGCCGGCCTGCACCACGAGCCGGGTCATCTCCACCTGGAAGTAGTAGCCCGCGGATCCGACGCCGGCCAGGTCGAGCCGCTCCAGGATCTCGCGGCGGAACACCCGGAATCCGGCCGTGGCGTCCGCCGCGGGCAGTCCGAGCCAGAGCTTCACGTAGAGGTTCCCGCCGCGGGAGAGCACCTCGCGGTGCCACGGCCAGTTGACCACCTCTCCCCCACGAACCCACCGCGAGCCGATCACGAGGTCGGGGACATCCGGTGCGGCGGCGCGGGCGAGCAGCCGCCCGAGTTCCTCCGGCCGGTGCGAGCCATCGGCGTCCATCTCCACCAGGTGGGTGTAGCCGCGCGCCAGCCCCCACGCGAACGCGTCGAGGTACGCCTTCCCGAGGCCCTCCTTGCCGGCACGGTGCAGCACGTGCACCCGGGGGTCGGCCGCGGCGAGCTCGTCCGCGATCTCGCCCGTGCCGTCCGGGCTGGAGTCGTCGGCGACGAGGACGTCGACGTCCTCGGCCCGGACCCGGTTCACGATGTCCGCCACGTTCTCCCGCTCGTTGTACGTCGGGATGATGACAAGTGCCCTCATCTCTGCCTCCTCCTGCTGCCGGCCGCGGCGATCCCCACCCACGCGAGGGCAAGGGCCCAGATCAGGTTCCGCGGCCAGTCCCCCAGCCGGTCCGCCACTGTCAGGGACGTCCGCAACGGAAGCGTCGCCGTCGCCGACCACTCGGTGTAGAGCTCGTCGGAGGACCGCTCCACCACGGTGCCGTCGGCCAGGAACATGGCACTGACCCCCACCGTGGAGACCTGGATGGTCGAGCGGCCGTGCTCGACCGCCCGGAAGCGGGTGAGGGCGAGCTGCTGGGTGGCCTCCTGGGTGAAGCCGAAGGACGCGTTGTTGGTGGGGATCACGATCAGTTCGGCCCCGAGTGCCACGGACTCACGCAACAGCTCGTGGTAGGCCACCTCGAAACAGATGCCGATCCCGAACGTGACGTCCCTGCCGAGCGACCGGATGGGGACGTCCATCACGCCCGGTTCCTCGCCGGCCGCCATGTCCACGCCCACGAGGTCGACGGCGGACGAGAGCCGACGGAAGAAGTCGCGGTACGGGATGTACTCACCGAACGGCACGGGGTGCTGCTTGGCGTAGACGGCGAACGCCTCGCCGTCCTCCCAGCCGAGGTACTCGTTGTACCGCAGCGTCTCGGTGTAGCGCTGGGTACCGAACAGCAGGGGGACGCCGATCGCGTCCTGGGCGGCGTTCACGTCCGCCTCCACGTCCGGATGGGTCCGCGGATCGAGGTCCGCGGCCGACTCCGGCCAGACGACGACGTCCGTGACCGTGCCGTCCGCAGCCAGGCCCTCCGTCAGCGTCCGGTAGTTCGCGGTGATCTGGCGCGCCTGCCCGGCGGCCTCCGCGCCCCTGACGGGCACGTTCCCCTGGACCGCCGTCACGGCGATCTCGCCGGACTCGGCGGTGGTCGCGGGGACGAGGAGGCCGCTGGCGGCCACGACGGCCGCCGTCACCACCGCTCCCGCCAGCGCCCGCACGCCGGGCGTGAGCACGAGGGCGGCGATCGCGTACCCCGCGGCCACGACGACGAGGCTCACCACGGCCGTCCCGCCCCACGCCGCGAGGTTCAGCAGGGGCCCGTCGACCTGGGAGAAGCCGAGGACACCCCAGGGGAAGCCGCCGAACGGGGCCACGGACCGCAGTTGCTCGAGGGCAACCCAGAGCAGGCTCGCGGCCACCGCTCCCCTGCCCTCGGCGGACCGCCGGGACAGCACGAACGCGTGGAGAAGTCCGTAGAGGCCGACGAACACCGCCTGGAGCACCGAGAGCGCCACCCACGGGACCCACTGGCCCACGGACACGAGCGACCACGACAGGAGGGGGAGGAAGAACGCCAGGCCCCAGAGGAGGCCGAGGGAGAGGCCACGGCGCGGACTCGCCCGGTGGAGCGCGACCACCAGGAGCGCGTAGCCCACGGGCGCCATCCACCACCACGAGTGGTAGGGGAAGGCGAGATTGGTGCCGAGACCGCCTGCCACGGCCGCGGCCACGGCGAGCGGCAGCGGGGGTCGTGGCATGGGGTCAATCCTATGCGAGCCGGACAAGCGAGCAGCCCGCCGCTCCTTCGGGCCGACCCAGCCGCTCCAGCGGCCCGGGCGTTTCCTAATGGAGATACGGGCTGCCCCCGGCTCAACGCCGAGATGGACCTACCGTAGCGCGAACGGCGCCGCGACGCGAGTGCCTTGACACCCCTGCTCGCCTCCGGTCGTCAGACGCTCGACATGGCGACGATGCCGCGGTTGATGGCGCCGTGGGCCTGCCGCGCCGTCGCCCGCAGGCGTGCCGGTGCACCCTCGATCGTCGCCAGCTGGTCGAGGATGTCGAGGACCTGCTTCGCCCAGCGGACGAAGTCGCCGGGCGTGAGGTCGCCGTCGAGCACGGCGCTGAGCTGCTCTCCCGCCGCCCACCGGTGGATCGGGCCGGCAAGACCGGGGTCGATTCGGGGCATCGGATCGATCCCGTGCCGCCGCTCCCCCGCCTCGAGCCGCGCCCAGGCCTGCTGGGAACGCTGGACTGCGGCCCGCAGTGCCCCATCGCGGACGTCAAGCCGTCCCGGTGCGTCGCCCCGGGTCTCGTACACGATCACGCTCACGGCGCCCGCCAGTTCGGCGGGACCGAGCCCGCTCCACAGCCCCTCCCGGAGGCACTCGGCCATCAGCAGGTCCCGCTCGGAGTAGATGCTGCGGAGCACCTGCCCGGCCGGCGTGATCTCGTCGTCGGGTCCGAGGTAGCCGAGTTCCAGCAGGTAGCCACACAGCCGGTCGAAGCCGGCGGCGATCGTGCCGGTCCGCTGGTCGATGCGGGCGAGCAGCCCGTCCCGGTCTGCGAGCGCCTGGTGGTACCGGCGCGCGGTCCGCGCGTGGACCTCGACGTCCGGGCAGGTGTGGCAGGGGTGGGAGCGCAGGGTGGATCGCAGCCGGTCGAGCTCGCGGGTGTCGTCAGGCCGGGTCTCCGACCGGGACGGCTTCGTCCGCGTCCGCCCCGCGACGAACTCCCGCACCAGGGCCGCGAGGTCCGCTCGCCCGCGGGCGGAGCGCGGGTTGTGGCGTGAGCCTGCGCGGAGGTTCCCGAGGATGGCCACTCCCCCGGTGAGGTCCTCGGAGTCGAGACGGCGGAGCTTCGCGTCCGTGGTGACGATGTCGAGCACCATCCCGTGGCGGGCCGTGGGGGTGGACTGGTGGACGATGCCGTGGTGCGTGCGCCGCCCCCGGCGGAACTCGAGGACGTCCAGCGGGCGGACGGCGTCGAGCTTGTCCGCCACCTCGCGGCGCAGCGCCCGTGACCGCTCCGCGGCCATGCGGCGCTCCTCGGCCGTGATGGCCGCCCGGAGCCCGAGGTACTCCTCGATGTCCCCCCGCTCGCAGGTGAAGCTGCCGCGCTCGGAGGCGATGACCTCCTCCAGCCGGCGCACCTGCCGCGCCAGTCCGACGACGCCGCGGTCGGCCTGGAACTGGGCGAAGGAGGTCTGCAGCACCTCGCGCGCGCGTGGCCGCGTCATGACCGCCAGGAGGTTGACGCTCATGTTGTAGGTGGCGCGGAACGCGGACCGGAGCGGGTAGGTGCGCTTCGACGCGAGGCCCGCCACCGCCTCCACGTCGACGTCGGGCGTCCACAGCACCACGGCGTGGCCCTCGACGTCGATGCCCCGCCGCCCCGCCCGGCCGGTGAGCTGGGTGTACTCCCCCGGCGTGAGCCGCGCGTGGGCGCTGCCGTCCCATTTCACGAGGCGCTCGAGCACCACGCTGCGGGCGGGCATGTTGATGCCCAGCGAGAGCGTCTCGGTGGCGTAGACCACCTTCAGGAGTCCGAGCGTGAACAGCTCCTCGACCACCTCCTTGAACAGCGGGATGAGGCCGGCGTGGTGGGCGGCCACCCCGCGCTCCAGGCCGGAGGACCACCGCACCCAGCCGAGGGCACCGAGATCGTCGGCCGGGATGCCGGAGCAGCGCTGGTCCACGATCCGGCGGATCTCGGCGGCCTCGGCGTCCGAGGTGAGCCGCAGGGGCGAGGCGAGAACCTGGTCCACCGCGGCGTCGCATCCCGCACGGGAGAAGATGAAGCAGATCGCCGGGAGCAGCCCGCTGCGATCCAGCTCGGCGACCACCCCAGGGCGGTGGACGCGGGAGCGGTGCGGCCGGCCCCGCGTGGGAGTCGCCCGCCGCACCGCGGCGAGCAGCTCAGGGTTGGGGCGCAGCGACCCGCGCGCGCTCGGGCTGTAGAGGTCGAACAGCCTCCCGCCCACCATGACGTGCTGCCAGAGGGGAACTGGCCGGTGCTCCCACACCACCACGGCGGTGTCGCCGCGCACGAGGGTGAGCCACTGGCCGAACTCCTCGGCGTTGGACACGGTGGCGGAGAGGGAGATCACCTGGACGCGCGTGGGCAGGTGGATGATCACCTCCTCCCAGACCGGGCCACGGAAGCGGTCGGCGAGGTAGTGGACCTCGTCCATCACCACGACGTCGAGGTCCTCCAGCGAGCGGGAGCCGTTGTACAGCATGTTCCGCAGCACCTCGGTGGTCATCACGATCACGGGTGCGCGTGGGTTGACGGAGACGTCGCCGGTGAGGAGTCCGACGTTCTCCTCGCCGTGGAGGGCGCGCAGCTCGTTGTACTTCTGGTTCGACAGCGCCTTGATCGGCGTGGTGTACATGATGGTCCGGCCGCGGGCGAGGGCCAGGTGCACGCCGAAGAGTCCCACCACCGTCTTGCCCGCCCCGGTGGGTGCCGCCACGAGCACCCCCTGGCCGCGCTCGAGCGCAGCGCAGGCCTCCTCCTGGAAGGGGTCGAGCTCGAACGGCAGGGTCGTGCGGAACCGTTCCAGCTCGGGCGTCCGGCGCTTCTGGCGCTCCATCGCCGCGGCGTAGCGCTGGGCTGGGGTGAGGTCCTCGCTCACGTCGCCTGCCGCAGGATCCGGACCGCCGCCGGAACCACCTCGATCGTGGCGGGGAGGTCGGTGACGAACTCGCCGTCGGCGAACGCCTGCCGGGCGGGCTCGGCACTGATCGTGACGCGCCGGGCCCGCCGGATGTCCACCAGTGGGTGGGTGACGTGGGTGCCGCCGTAAATGCGCGGGAAGAGCGCCAGCAGGCGCAGCCTGCCGATGTCACCGCCGATCACCACGTCGGCGATGCCGTCGTCCGGACGGGCGGAGGGGGCGACGTTCATGCCGCCGCCGAACCAGCCGATGTTGGACACGGCGACGACGACGGCGCGCCCCTCCCACGACCAGTCGCCGGCGTCGACGACGTAGCGCGGGTTGACATACCGCGGCAGGACGGTCAACAGGGCCGCCGGGTAGCGCAGCGACCCCTGGGGCCGGCGCATCCGGTTGGCCCGTGCGTTCACCACCGCGTCGATGCCGCAACTGACGGTCGCCATGGCCCAGGACGTTCCCCGCGCGGAGGAGACCCGCAGCGCGTCCGTGGTCAGGCCGGAGGGGCGATGCTCGAGCTGGTGGACGATGAGGTCGAGCGCTGCCCGTGGGTCGCGCGGCATCCCGAAGGCGGTGGCGTTGTCGTTGCCGGACCCCACCGGGATCACCCCGAGGGGGACGCCGGTTCCGGCGACGGCGTTCAGTCCGAGCTGGACGACGCCGTCGCCCCCGACCACCACCAGCGCCCCCAGGTCCCCGACCTCGCCGCGCGCGTTGGTGAGGGCGGTGGCGGCGTCGTGGGCGCTGAGGTCGACGACGGCGTGCCCGTGGTGGGTGAGCTGCCGCGCCACCCCGCTGTGGAAGCGGGCCGCGCGTTCGCGCCCGGCGGTGGGATTGACCACCAGCCCGATCCTCACGCGAGCCCCAGCTCGGCGTCGCGCTGTGCCTGCCGCCGGTCGCGCCGGCGGTCGTTCAGGAGGCAGATGCCGACGGCGGCGTAGTAGAGGGCCGTCATGATCAGCCCGAGAGCGATCATGGTCCACGGATCCGGGAGCGGGTTCGCGATCGCGGAGAGCGTGAAGAGGAGTACCACGGCCCAGCGCCAGCCGCGGGCGTACGTTCCCGCCCGGACGAGTCCGAGCATGTTGAGGGTGACCATGACCACCGGGAACAGGAAGGCGAAGCCGAACGCCAGCACCACCCGCATGCTGAACGTCAGGTAGGTGCGTGCGTCGATGAAGTTGGCGCCGGCGTCCGGGGTGAAGGACATGAAGACGCGCACGGCGTGGGGCAGCAGCAGCCATCCGAGGGCGGCGCCGAGCAGGAAGAGCGGGATGGTCACCGCGGTGAAGCCGAGGATGTACCTGCGCTCGGTGCGCTTCAGGCCGGGGGCCAGGAAGGCCCACATCTGGTAGAGCCACCACGGCGAGGCGACGATCGCCCCGATGAAGAGGGCCACCCTCATCCGCATGTCGAAGGCGGAGGCGACGGTGTTGAAGTTCAGGACCGCGTTCTGGCCGAGTTCCTCAAGGGCGAGGACCGGAGCGGCGAGGGAGTTGAAGACGGGGTCGAAGAGGAACCACCCGCCGACCGCACCGACCAGCAGCCCGAGGATCGACAGGAGCGTCCTGGTCCGGAACTCGCGAAGGTGCTCGGAGAGGGGCATCTGCCCCTCGGGGTTCTTCTTCGGCATGTCCGGGGACGGTCAGGTCCGCGGTGGGCCGTCCGGATTGGCATCCGTCGTGCTGGAGGAGTTCCTGGGGGTATCGGCGTGCCCGCCGGTGGTGGAGGGTCCGGGCTCGTCGGGAGTGGAGGTGTCGTCCACACCGTCCCTGAGCTCGGTCACCTCCTTCTTGAACACCTTCAACGACTTGCCAATGGAGGAGGCGATCTCCGGAAGCTTCGCGGAACCGAAGATGAGGAGGACGAAGATCACCAGGATGATGATCTGCCACGCTGAGATTCTGCCCATCGAAGACCTCGCATTCGGCGATTGGGACCAGCTTGCATCCTACCTGAGTTTGCTCAGAGCAGTCCCAGGCCCCTCCACCGGTCCACCGCGCCGTCCAGGACGGCGGCTCGGCGCGCGGACCGCAGCGCGCGGTTGGCGCGCAGATCGGCACCCACGCGCGCACTGGTCCCGGGATCGAGCAGGGTCGGCTGGAATCGCGGGACCTCCACGTCGGGCTGCCCGAGGTCGAACGCGCCGGCGAAGGCCGAGGCCTCTCGGCCAACGGCCTTCACGCGGCGCCACAGTCCCACGCCCAGCAGCACGGGCACGACGATCGCGCCCGCCACCAGGACGCTCCACAGGGCAAACCACACAAGCGCCAGTCTAGGCGTCAGGCCGGTCCCGGGCGCGATGCCCGCCCCGAGGGGAGCACCGACCCGAACGGGTGGGCGGAGCGGAAGGCACAGACCGGGCACAGGGTCTCCCCCACCACCTCCGGGTGGAACTCGGCCCGGCACCGACGGCACCGCGTGGTCGTGGTGCGCGCGAGGATCACCGGCACGGAGTGCACCACCGCGGACCACGGGACGTGCCCGTTCGCCGAGAGCGCGCCCCGGTCGCAACGCTCGATGCACAGCCCGCATCCGGAGCAGCGGCCGGGGTCGAACCGGAGGTCCGTGGCGTCCCCCTCGGTCCACAGTGACAGTGCCCCCTCCGGACAGGAGCGGACGCACACGCCGCTTGCCGTGCAGCCCGCTGCCGTGAGCGCGAGCCCAACACCATCGAGGTCGTCCAGCACGGTGGCACTGCCGGCGATGAGTGCGGTGGCCGCGGCCGACAGTCGCTCCTGGGCGGTCGCGTGGCCCGGCGGCAGCGGTGGCCGGTCGGGGGCGAGGATCGGGAGCAACGCGCGGCGCGCGACCGGCATGTGGTGGGCGTCGAGGACCGGGCGCCGGCGTGATCCCGTGCGCTCCCCGGCGAGGACGACCACACGACTGCCCCCGAGTGCGGTGGTCAGGGCGGCAACCGGGCCGTGGCGCCGTCGCGCTTCTTCCGGACGGGAGCACCCGTCGAGCCTGAGGACCACCGAGCCGGCGCCGAGGACGAGCAGTTCGAGGGGGACGTGGGCCTCGAGGTCGGCGAGGCAGCCCGGTACCCTGACCACGTCCGCAGCGGTGTCTCCGCGCGACGGGTCGGGGTGCTCCGCGCACGCCAGTTCCAGTGCCTCGGGCCCGGCCCTCCGGACCCATGACAGCAGCTGGCGTGGGTCCGTGATCATCGGGGAAGCAGGAACTCCGCGGATTCCAGGGCACCGGTGACCAACTCGGCGACGCCCGTGTGGAACGAGGTGTCGGCGTTCTCGCGGATCATCTCCATGAGGGCGGGCACCCACGGGAGCACGTGCTCGGCGAGGAAGGCCTGGTGGGCCTCCACGAGCGCGGTGGCGTCGTCGGGCCGGTCCTCCTCGAGAGCAGTGAGCGCCCGCTCCGCGAGGGCGGCCAGGAACTCGAGCTCCAGTGCAACGTGGTCGTCCGGTTCGCGGTTCAGCCGCGGCGCAGCGAGCCCGAACCGGGCGTACCACTCGCGGACCTGCAACGTCTCGGCCTCGAACAGCAACCGCTCCCGCGACCGATGCACTGACTCCCATGGCGGGGCCTTCAGGCGGCCCGGCCCCACGAACAGCCTGGTGAAGTCCCGCCGCACGGCATCCGGGCCCTCACCCATTTCGGCGGATTCCAGGAGCAGTGCGGTTCCGCGAGCCGCGGCGCCATCCTCGTCCCGCAGGGGCCACTGCTCGAGGAGCGCCGGGTTGCGGATGTGCGCGAGCGTCTCCTCCGAGGCGGGTGTGAGCAGCAGCCGCGACAGGACGGTCCAGGCAGCGGCGAGCGCGTCGAGGCGGGCCGGCAGGGAGGGGTCGACGATGCTCACATCCCGATCCGGACCATCGAGTCGTAGAACATGGATCGCCCGATCAGTTCGCTCCCCAGCACGATGAGGAAGGCCACGGTGGCGACGATGGCAAGCGGCCGCGGACCGAGTCGCTGCGCATTCGAGGCGTAGTAGTACATGAACAGCGCGAGCAGGGCGGTCCCGATCGCGAGCAGGACGAGGCGCACCGCGAACCAGACGCCGGAGAACGCCGCGGCGCTCTGCGCACCGACGGCACCGAGGTCCGCGAGGTTGGAGAGGTGGATGGGGGTCACGATCAACGCCACGGAACCGGCCACGATGGCGAGCACGGAGACGATCTTGAGGCTGTCCTCGGTGAGCGAGACCAGTTCGGCACGCTCCTTGCCGGCGAGTTCGTCCCCACCCTGCCTCGAGCGCCACATGATCCACGTCATGAAGGCCGCCCCCACCGCGAGCGCACCCAGCATGAGCGTCGTGAGGAAGAACTGTGCGACGGTCACCCAGGAGTTCCAGGCGGGCACGGTCACCAGCGAGTAGTAGATCATCGCCTGGGACCACACGAGCGCGATCCCGACGACCGCCGTGAGGGCGGCCAGACCCTGACGGACGGCCGGCGAACCGAGCTTGCGCCACTGCAGGAGCGCGAACAGGAAACCCAGGCCGGCGAACGCGATCCCGAACACGATCTCACGCGACAGCCAGGACGAGCCGACGTGCCGGATGACGTTGAGGGTGTTCGTGACGTCGTTCATGTGGAACATCGAGGCCAGCAGGCCGAGCACGAGTGCCGGGCCGATGGCGAGGAGAGCGGGGTCCGCGAGGCGGTCGATGGTGGCGGCGGAGTACCTGCGGCGGCCCAGCACCTGGACGAGGCCGAGGACCAGGAAGGCTCCGACGCTCATCTGCGAGAGGACCGTGAAGAGGATCATCGGGAGTTCGTGGACGTTCATCAGATCTCCTGAGGGTTCGCGATGGCACCGGTGCCGGAACCTGTCGGCTGGGCGTGCCGGTGGGGGGTGATCACGAGCCGTGGCCTGGTGATGGCAGGGTCGGGAAGGGGCTCGGTGTCAGCGATCTCGCCGTACTTGGCGCGCAACTCCTCGATCGGTCCCCAGTCGAGCGCGCGGGAGGGGCACGCGGCCACGCAGGCCGGGTCCTGCCCCTCCTGCCGGTAGTCGTAGCAGAGGTCGCACTTGGACATGTGCCCCGTCTCCACGTTGAACTGCGGAGCCGAGTACGGGCACGCCCACTCGCAGTACCGGCAGCCCACGCACTTGGTCTCATCCACGTAGACGGTGCCGTCATCGCGCCGGGTCATCGCCGTCGTCGGACAGACCTGCACGCAGACCGGGTTCTCGCAGTGGTTGCACGAGATGGAGGTGTAGTAGGTGAACACGTTGTTCGTGAACGTGTCCCCGTCGCGCTGCCACGAACCCCCGGAGTACTCCACCACCCGGCGCCAGTTCACCCCCACCGGCAGGTCGTGCTTGTCCTTGCAGGCGATCTGGCAGGCCTTGCAGCCCGTGCACACCGACTGGTTGAAGTAGAAGCCGTAGTCAGCTCCCGCCGTGACGGACGCCTCGTTCAACACCTGAATGGTCTCGGTCATCAGAAGTCACACCCCTTCATGCCTTGGTGACGTTGGCGATCGTGGTGTGCACCGCGTTCCCCTTCGCCAACGGGGACGGGTGATGGGACGTCAGCGTGTTGACCGACCCGGCGATATCCACTGGGTGGGCCGGATTGGCCTTCGAGGGAGGCGTGACCTCCCCGGAGGGTCTCGGGTTGTACCACGCACCCTGCGGGATCGAGACGACGCCGGGAGCAATCCGCTCGGTGACCTTGGCCTCGAGCCGGACGGTGCCGCGGTCGTTGTAGACGAACACCTCATCGCCGTTCTCGATCCCACGATCCCTGGCGTCCATGACGTTGATCCACGCCTGCTGGCGGTGCGCTTCCTTCAGCCAGTCCACGTTGCCGTAGGTGGAGTGGGTCCGGGCCTTGAAGTGGTGGCCGATGACCTGGAGTGGGTAGTCCCCGGACTCCCGTGCGGCCACGGCGCCCTCCCAGGTGTCGACGTGTTCGGGCAGGGGCATCAGGACGTCTCCGGGAAGCTCGGGACGGAAGACCCCGAACGTCCACTTCCTTGCCATCGCGGCCAACCGGTCGGAGTAGACCTCGATCTTCCCGGACGGCGTTCCCAACGGGTTTGCCACCGGGTCCTCCCGGAACTCCTTCATCGCGATCGACGGTCCGATGTTCTTCCGGAAGATGCCCATCTCGCGCCACTCGTCGTAGGTGGGAAGGTCTGGGTCATTCGCTCGGGTCGCCTCGATGGTCTCGCGCAGCCACTCCTCCCGGCTCTTGCCCTCGGTGAACTCCGGCTCCGTTCCCAGCCGCTTGGCCATCTCGGTGCAGATGTCGAAGATGCTCCTGCACTCGTACAGCGGTTCGATCGCCTGGGAGGACACGATGCCATAGCCCATGGGTCCCGAGTTCTCCCCGGGGTGGATGTCCGACTCCTCGGCGGCGGACGTTCCGGGAAGGATGTAGTCGGCATAGCGGGCGGACACCGTGTACTGGATGTCGCAGACGACGATGAGTTCGCACTTCGAATCGTCCTGGAGGATCTCCACGGACCTGTTGTTGTCACCGGTCTGGTTGACGATGGAGTTGCCGCCGTACTGCCAGACCATCTTGATCGGCACCTCGAGCGCGATGTTGGTGGGTTCGCCGTTCTCGTCGACCGGGACCTTCGCTGCGCGCACACCCGGACCGGGCTTCTCGCACACGCCCGCGTTGAACGTGTCCATCTCGGGTCCGTGGTCGATGGCGTCCAGCCAGGAGAAGACCGAGATGATCTTGTTCGACGGGTTGGCGGTGCCGTAGTTGAACGGCTGGGTGAATCCGATGCCCGAGGTTCCCTCGCGGGCACCGGTGCCGCCGCCCGGCACACCGACGTTGCCGGTGACGCAGGCGAGCAGGAAGATCGCCCTTGCGTTGTTCTCCCCATTGGCGTGACGCTGCGGACCCCAGCCCTGCGTGATCGCGCACGGCTTCGCGCCGGCAACGTCCCGCGCGAGTTGCCGGATCCGTTGGGCGGGGATCCCGGTGATCCGCGCGGCCCACTCCGGTGTCTTCTCCACGCCGTCGGGGCCGCGGCCCTCGATGTAGGCGCGGTAGGAGCTGTTCGCGGGCGCGCCCTCGGGCAGGGTCTCATCATCGAACCCGACGCAGTAGGTGTCGAGGAAGGCCTGGTCCTGCAGGTCCTGGTCGAGCATCACGTGGATCATCCCGGCCACGAGGGCGGCGTCCGTGCCCGGGCGGATCGGCACCCACTCGTCGCCGAGGACGGCCGCGGTCTCGGAGTAGCGCGGGTCGATGACGATCGTCCGCACGCCATGGTTCTGCTTGGTGTTCTGCGTGACCAGGAGCTGGCCGCCGCCGGACATGCGGGTTTCCAGCGGGTTGTTCCCGAACATGACCTGGAGTTGCGAGTTGGCCGCGTCATCGAAGGAGTTGCTGTTGACCCACCCACCGTAGAAGTAGGGGTAGGCCGCGGTGATCTCGGTGGTCGAGTAGTCGGAGTAGTGGTCGAGGTACCCGCCCCACGTGTTCATGAGGCGGGCGAACGCTGTGCCGTTGGGTGGCCAGGAGCAGGCCATCGTTGCGCCGAGGGTTCCGGTGCCGTAGTTGATGTAGAAGGCCTCGTTCCCGTACGCCTCCTTGATCTCCTTCATCTTGTCGGTGATCTCGTCGAGCGCCTGCTCCCAGGAGATCTCCTCCCACTGTTCCTCGCCACGCTTCGTGCCCGGCTTGCGCTTCATCGGCTTCTTCAGGCGATCGGGATTGTAGATGCGGTGGCGGATGGAGCGACCGCGAACGCAGGCCCGCACCTGCTGGCTTCCCAACGTGTCGTCGCCGGTGTCGTCCGAGAGCACGCGGACGACCACGCCGTCCTTCACCTGGAGCCTGACCGGGCAGCGTGAGCCGCAGTTGACCGTGCAGGCGGACCAGACGGTGCGGTCGGCGCCCGGCATCCCGTCCGCGGCCGCTGCCGTGGCACCGACCGGCTGACGCCCGGACGCGGCGACGAGGGCGCTCGCTCCCGCGACGGCGCCACTCCACTTGAGGAACGACCTGCGACTCACCTCCGAGTGAGCCACCGCCAAGGGCGAGGACGTGCTGGCAGCCGTTGTCATGGGAACCTCCTGGTGACGTGTCACCGGGACGCTATCGGCTGGATCCCCGCGCGTGACGCATCTTGGACGTGCGTACCGAACCAGTTGCCGTGAATTGCCCGGCTTCTCCGGCCGTTTTGCGACCTAGTGCGGCGTGTTTGAAGTTGTTTGTCGGTTCGCCTTCCTGAGGATATCGTCGGCGGTCTTGATCCACACGAAGGGGTGGCAGCGGTCGTTCCACC
>RZYE01000585.1 GCA_009930425.1 Actinomycetota bacterium
ACGTCCCCGGCACCCTGCTGGCCAGCCTCGGCATGGGCGCGATCGTCTACGGCCTCATCGAGTCCTCCGAGTACGGCTGGTGGGCGAGCGACGACGGCGGCCCCTCCCCCGTCCCCGTCGCCCTGGCGGGCGGCGTGCTCCTCCTCGCGCTGTTCGTATGGGTCCAGCGGCGCCGGGAGGCCGCGAACAAGGTGGTGCTCGCGCACCTCGACCTGTTCGCCCTCCCCACCTTCCGCTACGGGGCGATCGCCGCACTGATCGTCTCCCTCGGTGAGTTCGGCATGCTGTTCGTCCTTCCCCTGCTGCTCCAGGGCGCCATGGGGTACGACGCCATCGGTACCGGCTGGATCCTCATGGCGCTGGCCGGGGGCACATTCGTCTCCTCCGGGATGGTCCCGCGGGTCACGGCCCTGCTCGGGAAGCGGGGCGTGGTGCGCCTGGGCCTGTTGCTGGAGGCGCTCGCGATCGGCGCGCTCGCCCTCGCCCTGCCCGCCTCCAGCGGCCTGATCGCCGGCATCCTCGCCGTCTACGGCCTGGGGGTGGGCTTCGCAACGGCCCAGCTCACCAACATCATCCTCGAGGACGTGCCGGTGGCGGAGTCCGGCGAGGCCTCCGGGATGCAGACCACCGCTCGACAGTTGGGCACCTCGCTCGGCATCGCCCTCCTCGGTGGCCTCCTGATCTCCGGACTCGCGACCGGTACCCGGGACGGGCTGGAGGCGGCGGGGGCGCCGCCCGCCGTCGTCGAGCAGTTCGTGGACGTGGTCCGGGACTCGGTGGGGACCGCCATCCCCGGCCTCGCCGCTGACCCGGCGACTGCCGAGGTGGCCGAGATAGCCTCCGATGCCCTCATCGACGCCGCCAAGCGCACCACCGGGATCGCCGCGGGCGTCCTCGTCCTCGGTCTCCTCGCCACGCTGGCCCTGCCGCGCAGCGCGGACGACGACGAGGTTCCCGCCCCGCCCACCACCACCGGCGCCGCGGCGGGCTGAACGGGGACAGCACATGCTCCACCGGACAGCGGGACCCCACCCTCCGCAGGAGAATCCGCACTCCCACCCCCGCACTGGGACAGCACATGCTCCACCGGACAGCGGAACCCCACCCTCCCCAGGAGAATCCACACTCCCAACCCCGGACGGGATCCCAGGCTCAGTCGCGACGGCGCCGCGCGGCGGCCGGACGGTACGCGGAGACCGTGCGCTCCCCGGTGAGCCAGAAG
>RZYE01000586.1 GCA_009930425.1 Actinomycetota bacterium
GGCGATCGCCCCCAGGATCGCCGTGTTGACGATCGGGTGGCCGCCCACGACCACCCCCGCCTCCGCCGCCGCCCCGGTGACGTCGGCGGTCACCACGCGCACGCCGTCGGGCAGGCCGAGGTCCGTGGCCGGACGCGTGGTGTTGACGACGACGACGCCGCCGGGCACCAGCCCGGCCGTCGCGTTCGCCACGGCGAGGAGGGAGTCGTCGAGGACCACGACCACGTCCGGCGTCGACACCTGGGACAGCACCCGGATCGGGGCGTGGGCCATCCGGTTGGATGCCGTGACCGGCGCGCCACGCCGCTCGGCCCCGAAGGACGGCGCCGCCGTCACGCCCTCCCAGCCGCTCAGGTAGGCGGCCTTCGCGAGGATCTTCGAGGACGTCACGGCCCCCTGGCCGCCGCGGCCGTGCCAGCGGACCTCGTGCATCGGGACGTCGGGGAGCATGGGATCAGCCTCCTCCTGTTCGCCGGCGAACACGCCGATGGTGATGCCCAGCCGCTCCTTCGCGTCCTCGCGGAGGAGGTACTTCTGCACCTTCCCGGACGCCGTCTGGGGGTAGGCGTCCACGAAGAAGACGTGGGCGGGCGCCTTGTAGCGGGCCATGCGGGCGCGGGCAAACTCGCGGACGTCCGCCTCGGAGATCGTGGAACCGGCGGTGCGCTTGATGAAGGCACCCACCACCTCGCCGTACTTCGCATCCGGCACCCCGACCACCTGGACGTCCTCGATGCCCGGCATCGTGTAGAGAAACTCCTCGATCTCGCGGGGGTAGATGTTCTCCCCGCCCCGGATGATCATGTCCTTGATTCGGCCGGTGATGCGGTAGTAGCCGTCCGCGTCCACGGTGCCCAGGTCCCCGGAGTGGAGCCAGCCGTCAGCATCGATGACCGCGGCGGTGGCCTCGGGCATCGCGTAGTAGCCCTTCATGATGTTGTAGCCGCGGCAGAGGAACTCGCCGGGGACGCCGGGCGGGCAGTCCATCCCGGTCTCGGGGTCCACCACGCGCACCTCGATCTGGCCGTGCCGGGTGCCAACGGTCTCGCACTTGCGCTCGAGGGTGTCGTCCACCTTCGTCTGCATGAACACGGGGGAGGCCTCGGTGAGGCCGTAGCAGATCGTCATCTCGGAGGCGTGCATCCGGTCGATGACCTGGCGCATCGTCTCGATGGGGCACGGGGAGCCCGCCATGATCCCGGTGCGCAGCGAGGTGAGGTCG
>RZYE01000587.1 GCA_009930425.1 Actinomycetota bacterium
TGAACATCAAGATCCTCGGCTCCGGCTGCAAGAACTGCGTCGCGCTGGAGCGCAACACCCGCGAGGCCCTGGCGGACATGGACCTTGCCGCCGAGGTCACCAAGGTCACCGACTACCCGACCATCGCCTCCTACGGCATCATGAAGACCCCCGGCCTGGTGGTGGACGAGCAGGTCATCGTCTCCGGCCGCGTCCCCAAGCCGGCAGAGATCAAGGAGCTCCTCGCCGCGCTGGCGTAGCCCCCGACGACGCCCCGCCGGCGCCTGCATTGCAGCGCCGCTGGCGTAGCCCCCGCCGGCGCCAGTACTCAGGCCCAGGGCTCCCCCGCCACCCGGACGTCCGCTCCCGTCCGCGCCGACTCCTCGATCGCCAGCCCGACGGCGTGGTCCTGGCACGCGTCCGCGAGCGGGTACGGGCCGGGGGCCTCATCCCTCGCCCAGGCGCCGGCGTCGGCAAGGATCGCGGCCACCCCGAGGTCGTCCTCGGACAGCCGGGACCCCACGAACGGGTTCCGCCACACCACGCGCCCGTCGAAGGACACGTGCACCACGTCGTTGCCCTCCAGGTTGAGGTCCACCCCGGTGCGACGGTAGGAGAGCGGCGACGTCACCGGGCCGTCATCCGTCCACCGCGTGACGGCGTCGTCGACCACCTCGCCCCGCGACCCCCGCACCACGATCCGGCGCCCGCGCAGCGGGTTGTGCCACTGGTTGTCCACGAAGTCGTAGAGGCCGTGGCGGCCGTCCCCGAAGTCGAGCATCGCGAGAGTGGTGCCGCGCGGCTCCTCCTGCGGGTCCGCCCGCCACCCGGCGCGATCCATCGGGTCCAGCAGCGGCGCCGTGAAGGTCCGGGCGTTCACGACGACGTCGCCGCGCCCCACGTCCAGCAGGTGCCGTACCAGCGACACCGCGTGGTAGAGGTGAGTGGAGGACAGCTCCACCGAGGTGGGCGCCCCGATCGTGCCCGCACGCACCACCGCGAGCCGCGCGGCGTGACCGGGCATGCGGGTGTACTGCTCCGCCACGTGCACGAGATCGTTGTGCCCGACGTCGTTCCACAGCGAACGCAGCCCGTCCAGGTCCGGGGCGGGCGGGGTCTCGGCGAGCACCTTCACGCCCGCCGCGACGAGGTCCCGCACCACGCCGGGCATCGCCGGCCAGGACACCGCGGGCGCCACGAACTCGGCGTCCAGCGCGAGGAGCTCCTCCAGCG
>RZYE01000588.1 GCA_009930425.1 Actinomycetota bacterium
ACCTGAACGTCTACTACGGCGACTTCCTCGCCGTCGAGGACGTCTCGATGGTGATCGAGCCGCGCTCCGTCACCGCCCTCATCGGCCCGTCCGGGTGCGGGAAGTCGACCTTCCTGCGCACCATCAACCGGATGCACGAGGTCATTCCCGGTGCTCGCGTGGAGGGGGAGGTCATCATGGACGGCCACAACCTCTACGCGCCCGGTACCGATCCAGTGGTGGTCCGCCGCCAGGTGGGCATGGTGTTCCAGCGCCCCAACCCGTTCCCGACGATGTCGATCGCCGAGAACGTCCTCGCCGGGATCCGGCTCAACAACCGCCGCATCTCGAAGGACGCGGCGGAGGAGGTCGTGGAGACCTCGCTGCGGGGTGCCAACCTCTGGGAGGAGGTGAAGGATCGCCTCGAGCGGCCCGGTTCCTCCCTGTCGGGTGGCCAGCAGCAGCGGTTGTGCATCGCCCGGGCGATCGCCGTCAAGCCGGACGTGGTGCTCATGGACGAGCCCTGCTCGGCACTGGACCCGATCTCCACGCTCGCCATCGAGGACCTGATCGCGGAACTCAAGAACGACTACACGATCGTCATCGTGACGCACAACATGCAGCAGGCGGCGCGGGTCTCCGACAAGACGGGCTTCTTCAACATCGCCGGTGCGCGCCAACCCGGCAAGCTGATCGAGTATGACACCACCGAGAAGATCTTCTCCCAGCCCGAGAACGAGGCGACCGAGGCCTACATCTCCGGCCGGTTCGGCTGAGGCTCAGCGCGCGGAATCCGCGAGGCTCCCGGTCACGGGCTCCGGGGCGATGACGAGGCAGAGGACCTCGCGGTCGCCCTCGCCCCAGCTCTCCTCCGTGGGGTAGAGGAACGAGAAGCTGAGGTCGGAGTCCTGGTAGGCGGTCCCGATGAAGGAGTCGAACTCGGCCAGGCAGAACTCGTCCGCCTGCGCGAGGATCTCCTCCTGGCCGGGGTAGGCCTCGCCGCTGAGCTCCAGGGAGGCATAGGCCTCCACGTCATGCTCCTCGGCACAGTCGAGGATCTCGATCGTGGCGACCTGGTCCCCCTCGAGAGACGAGCTGTCGAGGCAGGCCCCCACCGGGATGTCGAACACCTCCGAGTCCCCGCAGGCGCTCAGGCCCGCCGCGAGCGCAGCGATCGAGACGATGACGACTGGTGTACGCATGCTGCTCCTCCGACTCGGTGTGCCACCA
>RZYE01000589.1 GCA_009930425.1 Actinomycetota bacterium
CCCAGCGCCGCTCGGTCCGCACCAGCCGGAACGCCTCGACGCTCGCGGTCGAGAACGTGGTGTACCCGCCGAGGAACCCGGTCCCGGCGATCGCGACCAAGTTTCCCGCCGCGTGCCCGGACGCCCAGCCCACCAACAACCCGAGCAGCAGGGACCCACTCACGTTGATCAGCAGAGTCCCCAGCGGGAACCGAGTCGGGTTGCGTCGCGTGATCGTGCCGTCCACCCAGAATCGCGCCGCCGCGCCGAGCCCACCCGCGAGGGCCACCAACAGTCCGGTCATGCCGCGGACCTCCTGGGGACGGCCCCCCGCGTCACGGCGCGCGCGGCCTCGAAGCCGAGCCACGCCGCCGTCAGCCCGAGCACCACGGTGGCGAGCGCGTAGGCGAGCCCGAGCCACGCCGCGCCGTCGCCGGCCAGCAGCGCCGTCTCGACGGCGAACGTCGAGTAGGTGGTGAAGCCCCCCATCACCCCGGTACCGAGGCCGAGGCGCGCGAGGCGGCGCCGGCCGCGGTCCGGGCCGGTGCGCGCGAGGGCCTCCAGGAGGAACCCGAGGAGGAACGCGCCGCCGACGTTGATGAGGAACGTCGCCCACGGCCACGTCCCCGCGGGCGCGGCGTGGGCCGTCTCCAGCCACGCGCGCGCGGACGTCCCGACAGCGCCGCCCAGCACGATCAGGCCGAGGAAACGGGGGTCGCGGTGGGGCTTCACTCCCACGGCGCCTTGGCCTTCCAGTCCACCACGCTGAGCGGCACCACCACCACCGGCCGGTGCTGGTGGTGGGTCAGCCGTACGGCCACGGACTCGGAGAAGAACTCCCTCACCGTGGTCCCCGGCCCGGGCGCGCGTGTGGCGACGACGATCGCGGCGGCGTCGACGGCCCGCGCCAGGTGCGTGAGTGCCCGCTGCGGCGAGCCGGCGAGGTAGCGGAAGTGCCAGGTGATGCCCTGGTCGGCGAGCACGGTGGTGAGGAAGCGTTCGATCTCGTCCTGGGTGTCGAGCCAGGTGTCGTCGACGACGTCGGGGTTCAGTTCGCTGTGGCGGACCGTGCCGTCGGGGTACTCCTCCTCGGTGATGCGCGAGGTGTCGACGAAGCCGAAGTACAGCTGGGCACCGGTGGCGCGGGCGAGGGACGCGGCGGTGAGCGCGACGAGTTCCGGCTGGCCGGGCGTGATGCCCACGACGATCGGGTGGGCCGTGAACTCGGT
>RZYE01000590.1 GCA_009930425.1 Actinomycetota bacterium
CGTTCCCACCGCGATCGAGGCGGAGATCTCCAGCGGGCCCTACCGGTTCACGTACCGGAAGCAGTGGTTCCGGAAGCCCTCCACCGAACTGCGGATCACGGTGCCCAGGGTGGAACAGCTCGCCGGGGTGGCGGCACACGACCGGGTGGCCCGGATCCTCAAGGAGACCGCGGACACGGACCTGTGGAAGGCCCTCCGGCTCCTGCAGGCCACGCCGCTCGTGCAGGAGGACCTGAGCGGGAGCTCGGCCCTCGGGGACGCCCTCGACCGCGCGGCAGGGCAGGCCGGCGCCGCGGGAGCGGACGGGGAGACGCTGCTGGAATCCGTGGAGGTGGAGTACGGCCGCTACTTCACGCTCCGGGCGGGCGCGCCCACGGGAACGTACAAGGCGCTCCAGCGGGAGGCCGCGCTGGCGGCGGAGGCGGCCACGGCGGCGCAGGGCGCGCTCGACGGTGTCCAGCAGGACGCGGATGCCCACGCGCGGGCCGAGCAGGAACTCGCCCGGTGCGAGCGGGAGCTCGCGCGGGCCGAGGCGGACCGGACGGCGCTGGGTGCGCAGTGGTCCCGGATCGTCGAGCTCCAGCGCCGGGCCGAGGCTGCCCGGACCACCACCCGACTCGCGGACCTCGAGCACCAGGGCGCCGTCACTCGCCGGGACGAGCGGCGGCGGCAGGCGGAGGAATCCGAGCGGCTGGCCACGTCGGTCGGGGAGGTGACGCGCGAGGCGGGCGCGCTCCGCGAGGAGTGCCGGCAACGGGAACAGGCGCTCGTGGAGCTGGAGGCGGCTCAGGCGGCCGCCGATTCCGCCGAGAGGGCGGCTCGGGACGCCCACGACCTGGCCAAGCGCGACCAGGCACACCTCCGCGAGGTGGAGGTTCGCCGGACTCTCGAGGCGCGCCTGCGGGAGCTCGAGGATGCCGAGGCGCGGCGCGCGGACGCACAGGCCCGGCTGGCGGGGCTCCTGGTGGACCGTGCGCTGTGGGCACGGATCGAGCGGGCGGATCGGGCTCTCGAGGCCGCGCGCCTCGAGCAGCGCGCGGCGAGCGCGCGCCTGTCGGTCACGGCCCTGGCGGCCGGGCAGGTCCTCGAGATCGACGGCGAGCGGCGCGAGCTCGGTGCGGGCGAGGAGCTCGAGCCGGCGCTCGGCGAGGCCCTTGAGATCGTGGTGCCGGGAGCGTTGCGGTTCACCTTCCGGCCCGAGGCGGG
>RZYE01000591.1 GCA_009930425.1 Actinomycetota bacterium
CCTCTTCAGCGCGTCCACCCTCCAGCAGGTGGGCATCGAGACGACGACGGCGGGCAAGGCCAGCTTCATCACCGGCCTCTACATCGTGCTCGTGCCCGTCCTCGGCCTGGTCCTCGGGCACCGCACGAACGCGCGCACCTGGACCGGCGTGGTCCTCGCGGTCGCGGGGCTGTGGCTGCTGTCCTTCGTGCCAGGGTTCTCCCTCGTGGCCGGGGACGGGCTGGTGCTGATCGGGGCGTTCTTCTGGGCGATCCACATCCTCGTGATCGACCGCGCGAACCTCGACGTCGACCCCCTCCAGCTCTCCGCCGTCCAGTTCGGCACCACCGCGGGCCTCTCCGCGATCGCTGCCGTGGCCACGGAGGCGAGGCCGTTCGCGGGGCTGGGCGACGCCGTCGTCCCCGTGCTGTACGCCGGGCTGATCTCGGTGGGGATCGCCTACACCCTGCAGGTGGTGGCGCAGCAGTGGGCGAAGCCCGCGCACGCCGCGCTCATCCTCAGCCTCGAGACAGTGTTCGGTGCGGTGGGTGGCGCTCTCGTGCTCGGGGAGCGGATGACGGCGCGCGGCTACGCCGGCAGCCTCCTCATCCTCGCCGGGATCATGGTCTCCCAGCTACCGCGGCGGGTGTCTCAGGCGTGGCCCCTCCAGCCGGAGTCGCGCAGCGATGCCCGCTCGAGCAGCCCCCGCACGTAGCCGATCTGGCCCATGTGCTGGGTGATGTCGTTGACCACGGAGACCAGGCGCACGGCGGCGGTGACGGGTGGGTCCCAGTTCTCGTCGACGACGCGGCCCCAGTCCTCCTCCCCCATCGCCGCGAGGATCTCGGCGGTCCTGGCATGGACGGCGTCGTGGTACTCGACGAAGAGGCGCGGCTCGGTGGCGGGGAAGGCTGCGACGTCGTCCGGGCTTTGGCCGTAGCCGATGTCGCCGTCCCGGTACGGGAGGGCGAAACGGTCCCGGAAGCCGGCGCTGGTCCAGACCTGCGCGGTGCCGGCGAGGCCGGCGAGGTGGTCGTCCTCGACGCGGCTGAGGTGCCACGCCAGCCAGGCGATCGAGTTCGCGCCGGGGTCCGGTTGCCAGAGGAGGTCCTCGGCGGTGAGGCCGTCCAGGGCGACGGGGAGCAGTTCGTGGACGCGCTCGAAGGCGTCGAGGAGGAGATCGGTGCAGTCCATCGTCCCATCCTCCGCCAAGGGGGCACGGCGCG
>RZYE01000592.1 GCA_009930425.1 Actinomycetota bacterium
CGGCTCCAGCCCGACGGCGCCCTCATCGTTGATGCCACCATGCTCGCTGCTGCCGGGCTCGCCCTCCTCACGCTGCTCGTCCCCGCCGCGTGGCGCTGGACCCGGATCGCGGTGACGCTGGTGCACGAGTTGGGGCACGCCGTCGTCGGGATGGCCGCGGGGCGCCGGTTCACGGGCCTGGTGCTGCGGCCGGACATGTCCGGGCACACCGTCACGGTGGGGCGGCCACGTGGCGTCGGGCTGGCCGCCTCCACGTGGGCGGGGTATCCGGCGCCGGCGATCGTGGGGGCCGGCGTGGCGCGGCTGGCATTGGACGGCTGGGCGCCACCGCTGCTCGCCGCCGGTGCCGTGCTGACGCTCCTCGGCCTGACGCGGGCGCGGAGCCTGTTCACGGGAACGGTGATGCTCGCCCTGGCCGGCGGGCTGGGTGCGCTGTGGTGGTGGGGCACCGCGCAGGTGCAGGGTGCGGCGTTGTTCGGCGTGGGACTGTTCCTCCTCGCCGGCGCCTGGCGGCACCTCCTCGCGGTGGCGTCACGGCCGAGCTGGGATTCCGACCCCGGGATCCTCGCCCGGCTCACCCACCTCCCGCGGATGGTGTGGGTGGCGAGCCACGCCGTCGCCATCGCCGCGGCGACCTGGTGGCTGGTGGACGGCCTGCCGCTGTGACGCCCACGGGCCATCCCGGCCGTCGGCAGCCACGGCACTGTGCAGCCGCATCGAACGTGTGTACGATCCATCCATGGTGGCCGACGGCGAGGTGCCTCCCTGGTGGGCGGGACACCAGCGGATCCTGAACGCCCGGGCCGTACCCGCGCGGTACACCCGCTGCGAGCCCGTGCCCGTGCGGGTGCGCCTACGGTGGGCCGATGACGGCGAGGAGGTCATCGACACTCGCGCCACGGCATGGACCACGCCCCTCGTGCTCGTGATGGTGGAGGACTCCCGGTCGGTCACCCGGGGTGTCTGGGTGCCCGCACGGGACGTCAGCCGCATCGAGGGGGCAGACTGAGGGCCATGTGTGGACGGTATGCGAGCTTCCGCGATGACGACGAGCTGGCGAGGGCCTTCCGCGTTGCCGAGGTGGTCACGCCGGACGCGGTGCCGGCGAGCTGGAACGTGGCGCCACAGCAGGATGTCCGCGTGGTCCTCGATCGCGCCCCGAAGGACGACCCGGCCGCGAAGCGGCGCCAGCTCCGCACCGCCCG
>RZYE01000593.1 GCA_009930425.1 Actinomycetota bacterium
AGGCCGGACCACGCCGCATCGACGCGCGGTGAACGAGGAGACACTGACCCTCGTCCTGGGCGAAGGTGAACGCTGGTGGGGTGGCGCCGTCGCGGACGGGCAGGACATGCCGTTCGGCGCGCGTGCACATCGGCGTGACCTCGCGACGAACGCCGGCACGATCGCGGACCCCTCCGCGGGCCCGAACCAGTCCGCGCCGCTGCTGATCTCGAATCGGGGGCGGTGGATGTGGTCGGACACCGCGTTCGCCTTCAGTTTCGACGGAGCGGGCGGACTGTCCATCACCGGCACCGGTCTGCTTCACGGTGAGGTGGGGTCACCAGCACCTGCTGACGACGCCTCGCTCCTGCGTTCGGTCTTCCGGGCGGCCTCCGCCGCGCACTTCCCGCCGTCAGGGCGCACCCCGTCAGAGGCCATGTTCACGGGGCCGCAGTACAACACGTGGATCGAGATGCCCTACAGGCCCACGCAGGCGGGCGTACTCGACTACGTGAAGGGAATGCTGGACGCCGGATTCCCGCCCGGGCTCGTCATCATCGACGACATGTGGTCCGAGGACTACGGCGTGTGGCGCTTCGACCGTGCCCGCTTTCCCGACCCGGGCGCCATGGTCGACCAGCTCCACGCCTGGGGATGCCCGGTGATGCTGTGGGTGGTTCCCTTCGTGAGCCCGGACAGCGCAGTGTTTCGCATCCTCGAGGGCCGTGGCTTCCTCATCACCGGAAGCGATGGCGAACCCATCGTGCGGCGGTGGTGGAACGGATTCAGCGCAGTGCTGGACACGACGCACCCGGATGCCGTCGCATGGTTCCACGGGGAGTTGGAGGCACTGCAGGCCGCGCACGGCATCGACGGCTTCAAGTTCGATGCGGGGGACCTTCGGTACCACCACTCCGACGACGTCACATTTGCGCACGCCTCGGCGACGGAACTGTGCGAGAGCTGGGCCCGCATCGGACGTGCGTACCCCGTCAACGAGTACCGCGCCTGTTGGCGGATGGGCGGCCAGCCCCTCGCCCAGCGCCTGCACGACAAGCCCCCCGCCTGGGGACGGGACGGGCTCGGATCCCTGATCCCGGAGTCAATCGCGCAAGGGCTGCTGGGCCTCCCGTTCAACTGCCCCGACATGGTCGGCGGCGGCGAACTCAGCGCCATGACCGAGGGTGCACTCGACCAGGAGTTGTTCGTCCGCTATGCGCAGGTG
>RZYE01000594.1 GCA_009930425.1 Actinomycetota bacterium
GGCGAGCGACTCGGCCGTGATGTGGCGTTCCGCCTCCATCGTGGTGATGAAGGTGCGCTCCCCGCCCTCCTCCACGGCCACGATGCAGATGCCGGTGTCCATCCCCGGCACCGGCGGACTGGATACCGCCACCCCCTCGGCGGCGAGGGCGGCCCGGATGAGGTCCCCGTTCTGGCCGGTGCCGACGGCGCCCGCGTGTACCGCCGTCGCCCCCGCCCGTGCGGCGGCCAGCAGGATGGTGACGGCCCCGGCGGCGAAGTGCTGCCGGGAGGACGCCATGGAGTTCCCGCCGCGCTCCGGCAGCGCCTCGATCTGGACCACCACGTCCACCAGCGCCTGGCCGGTGTGGATGACCCGCATCAGTGCTCCAGTGCCCAGGCGACCACCGCGGCGGCGAACTCGTCCCGGACGGGCGCGGCCGAGAGTGAGAGGTCGTGCCGGCCACCGGGGAAGGCCCGCACCTCCACGTCCTTCCCCAGCTTCGGTGCCAGCCGGTGCATGTCCGCGGGGTCCAGCACGCAGTCCGCGGAGGCGAGGTCCTCGGGCTTCGTGGGGTCGCCGGCACGGCCCGAGGTGGCAACCAGGACGGGAACGCGGATGTCCAGGCCACGGGCCACTCGGGCCTGCAGCTCGCGGACCGCGTGCAGGAACCCGGCCCGCGCCGGGAATGGATCGAGCACCTTCCAGTCCGTCCGGAAGTCCCACTCCCCGCCGTGCCGCACGTGCAGGTCACGGGGGTACTCCGCGCCGAGCTGCGCGAGTGGGGCGGTGGGGACCAGCGGGGTGAGGAGGTGGGCGAGCGCGGTGGCCACCGCCTTGACCGCCGGCGGCCTGTTCACGTCCAGCCAGGGGGAGTTGAGGACGAGGGCGTCGATGCCGGCGTCCGGGTGGTCCGCGTACACCGCGGCCTGCAGGCCCCCCGTGGAGTGGCCGAGCAGGGTGACGTGGGTGTGGTCGTGCGCCCGGATGACAGCCAGGGCCGCGCGGATGTCCTCCTCCCGCACGGTGAGGTCCCGGATGTCCTCGATGCGGCGCAGGCCCTGCGAGGCGCGGCCCTGTCCCCGCTGGTCCAGGGCGTAGTACTCGATCCCCGCGTCCAGCCAGGCCTGGGCGAGGTGGGTGTGGAAGAAGTAGTCCACGAAGCCGGGGATGTGGAGGACGGCCCGGCCGTGCCGGCCCGAGGAGGCCGAACGCTGGTGGACG
>RZYE01000595.1 GCA_009930425.1 Actinomycetota bacterium
TCCTCAGCGTTCCGCGATCATCTCGATGGCGTGGACCGGGCACTGCTCGTAGCAGGTGGCGCACCCGGTGCACTTCTCGTAGTCGAAGCGGTAGCGGCGGCCCTTGCCGAGCTTGATGATCGCGTCCTCCGGGCACGCCCCGAGGCAGCCGTCGCACTCGAAGCAGTTGCCGCAGGAGAGGCAGCGGGCCGCCTCCACGTGCGCCTGCTCCGTGGTGAGGCCGCCGACGATCTCGTCGAAGTCGGTGACCCGGGCGGTGGGCTCGAGTTCCGGCTGGGTGGTGCGCATGTTGTCGCCGAAGTACCAGACGTTCAGCTTGTCGAACGTGGCCACCTCGTGCTTCACGGGTTCCACCGCGGGCCGGTTGGCGAGCCAGGCGTCGAGCTGGCGGGCGGCCCGCTTGCCGTGACCCACCCCCACCGTCACGGTCCGTTCGGAGGGAACGGCGTCGCCGCCGGCGAAGATGCCGGGCACGTCGGTCATGAGGGTGCGCGGATCGACCTTGAGGACGTCGTGGTCGAAGCGCATGCCCGGGATCTTCCGGAGGAACCCGGAGTCCGTCTCCTGGCCGAGCGCGAGGATCACCGTGTCCGCCTCGAGGTGCTCGTAGCGGCCGGTGCCGCGCGGCCTGCCGTTCTCGTCGAGTTCCATGATCTCGACCGTCAGGTCGGACTCGTCCACGGAGGAGATGGTGCGCAGCCAGTTCATTTGCACGCCCTCCGCCATGGCCTCCTCGCGCTCGACGGCGTGGGCCGGCATCTGCTCCTGCGTGCGGCGGTAGACGATGATCGACTCCTCCGCACCGAGGCGTCGGGCCACGCGGGCGGCGTCCATCGCGGTGTTGCCGCCGCCGTAGACGGCGACCTTCGACCCGATCTCGGGCCGGACGCCGGAGGCGACGTCGCGGAGGAAGGAGACGGCGTCGACGATCCGGGAGGCGTCCATCGACGGGATGTCGACCCGCCGGGAGAGGTGGGCGCCGATCGCCACGAAGACGGCGTCGAACCGGCCCTCGACCTGTTCCTTCAGCAGGTCGGAGACCATGTGGTCCGTGACCATGGTGACGCCGAGGTTCGCGACCCGGGCGATCTCGGCGTCGAGGACGTCCCGGGGAAGCCGGTACTCCGGGATGCCGTACCGCATCATGCCGCCCGGTGCGGGGGCGCCGTCCCGGATCTCGACCTCGTGGCCGAGCATCGCCA
>RZYE01000125.1 GCA_009930425.1 Actinomycetota bacterium
GCCGCCGACAAGGAGACCAAGAACCCCGCGCTACCACCAACCCAGAACGCCGCTACCAACAACCCGGACCACCGCTACCGACTGGAGCTATGCGCCATGCTACCTCAAGTCCGTTGCAGGAGATCCAATTTCACTCCGGGAGGACACAGAGATGAGCCCTGACGCATCTCTCTTCGTGTCAGGTGTCTCCACCTCGATAATCGGTACGGCCGCATTTGCGCTTCTACTGCCGCTACTCCGGAATCGCCAGCTTCTCGACATTCCCAACCACCGTTCATCCCACGCCACCCCGACTGTCCGCGGCGGTGGGCTCGGGATCATGGTCGCCTTGGTGTGTGGACTAGCAATCGGGGCCACCATCCCCCACCTTGCTGGTGAGGCGCTCCGAATTGTGATCTGGTTCGGCGTGGCTGTCGCGGCATTCGCCGCCCTCGGCTGGGCCGAGGATGTGCGGGGCCTCAGTGTGCGTAATCGTCTGGGTGGCCAGGCCCTCATCTCCGTCTCTGCCATGCTGGGCGCGACGATGCTTAGCGACCTCCCGGTTGTGCTTGCAGCGTTCGCGGCCGCCGGTGGCGTCTTCTACGTGAACGCCGCCAACTTCATGGACGGCGTCAACGGCATCTCCGCGTGGCACGGGACGGTCATCGGGGCGTACTTCGCCGCACTCGGTTACATGAGCGATTCGCTGGGGCTGACCCTGGCTGGTGTCGTCACCGCAGCCGCCTTCCTCAGCTTCCTGCCCTGGAACGCACCCCGAGCCCGCATGTTCATGGGCGATGTCGGAAGCTACGCCCTCGGCGCGGCCGCATGGGCACTCTGCGTCCTCACCGTCGCAGTCGGCACGCCGTTTCTTGTCGCAGTAGCGCCGTTGGTGGTCTACGCAGGAGACGTGGTCTTCACACTTATCCGGCGCGCAGGTCGCCGTGCAACGCTTTTCGACGCACACCGTGAGCACACCTACCAGAAGGTCCAACAGATCACCGGGTCGCACGGAGCATCCACCGGTGTTGTGACATCTGCGACTGTTGCCTGCGCTGTTGTCGGCCTCATGGGCATCCAATTGCCGGACGTGGCGCCATGGGCTATTGCTGCCGCAACAGTGATCCTCGCTTCCTACCTCGTCTCACCTGTGCTCCTGACAATCCGTCTGCGAAACCGTGCAACGGGAGACCGAAGATGATGACGAGGTATGAACCACAACGGCGTGTAGCTGTGGTCGGCGGGTCAGGCTTCGTCGGTCGACATGTCGTTCACGCCCTGCATCGTCGTCAAGCCGTGGCATCAGTGGTTCGCGCACCTCGCCTGGAGGACATGGAGCCGGAGGACGCGCTCGCGTTCGTCGAGTCCGAGCCCATGGAACTCGATTTACTCACGCAAGCGCTCACCGGATACGACGTCGTAGTTAATGCCGCAGGCGTTTCTGATGCCGCATCCACCCGGAGGCAAGCGTTGGTTGCCGCGAATAGCGCACTTCCCGGCCTTATAGCTGCAGCGAGCCGCCGCGCGGGAGCGAGGCGATTTGTCCACGTCAGTACCGCTGGAGTTCAAGGTCGGAAAGCCATCCTCGACGAAACTATGACAGTCGCTCCATTCTCGGACTACACCAAGTCAAAGGCATTGGGCGAGCGGCTCGCCTTGCACTTCTCTGAACGCGATACCGTGATCTACAGACCCCCGGGAGTGCAAGGCGACGCTCGCGGAGTCACGAAGTCGCTGGTCAAGTTCGCCGCATCCCCTGCTTCATCAATCGCGCGACCTCGCACCTCGCCCACTCCACAGGCGATGATCGACAACGTAGCAGACGCGCTCTCATTCCTTGCAGTAGCTGAAGTCGCCATCCCACAAGTAGTAATGCATCCGTGGGAGGGTCTCACCACGTCGACGCTCCTCGAACTGCTGGGCGGGCGCCAACCCGTGGTTCTCCCTCGACCTCTCGCAAGCGCAATTGTGGGTGCGCTCTTTGCTGTCTCACGTCCCATCCCTCGACTGTCCCCACACGCTCGCAGGGTCGAGATGTTGTGGTTTGGCCAACGACAGGGTTCTAGTTGGCTCACATCAGCAGGATGGACGCCGATTTCAGGCCAGGAATCGTGGAGCGAGCTCGGAGTCGCGGTCCGGAGACACGCGAGCGATCTAGTTTCGGAATTTGTCCAGTGAGGATTGGGAGGATCTCGATGTCAGTCGTCCTTGTTGGACCATCTAGTTGTGTCGCAGGCCTCTGTAGACCCATGAGACAATTCTGTGTCAGCGTCCTCAATCGCCGAGGAGCACCTAAATGAAGATAGCCGTAGTCGGGGCCCATTCGGCAGCACTTCGTTCAAATCGAATGGAAATGATGCTCGAGTTTGTTCGCGGCGGCCATACTGTCTTGGCAGTAGGACCCGATTCAGGAACTGAATCCGACACATTTCCTGATCTGACGGACATTCGCTATCATGGGGTCCCACTGGATCGGACAGGCCACAATCCCCTTGCCGACATATTAACATTTGCATCCCTAATGCGACTGTTTTGCAGCGAGCGCCCAGAGAAGGTTTTCGCTTTCTCAGCCAAGCCAATTGCATATGCCAGTATCGCCGCACGAATATGTGGGATACGCGATGTCTATATAATGATCGCTGGCCTTGGCTCAGTGCTTCGCGGGGACACTGGATATCGAAATGGCGTTGTGAGGGCGATCCTGAAGTGGCAGTACCGAATTGCCGCTCGATGCAGCAAGGTGATATTCGTTCAGAATCCCGACGACAGAGCTGAGGTTGCACGGCTCAGGATTGCGCGTGGTCCACGAGTTGTTCTCGTGAACGGCTCAGGTGTTAATATTCATCACTACCAACCAACGCCTTTACCCGCCTCCCCCGCTGTGCTATTCATCGGTAGACTGATTCGCGATAAGGGCATCGCCGAGTATTTGGCGGCATGCCGTGAACTCAAGTGCCATAATCCGACCATGCGCTGCCTCCTCGTCGGCCCATTTGATAGCAATCCCTCAGCCCTCACGCCGCGGGAACTAGACCCCTTCATCGACGAGGGCGTCATCGAGTACTTCGGCGAGCAGAGGGACGTCAGGCCCTTCATCGCCCAATGCAACGTCTATGTGTTGCCCTCCTACCACGAGGGAACCCCGAAGACAGTCCTCGAGGCGATGGCGATGGGACGTCCGATCGTCACCACCGACGCCCCCGGTTGCAGAGAGACGGTGGCCGACGGCGTCAATGGCTGCCTAGTTCCTCCAGGGGATGTCGCCGGACTTGTCGACGCGATTGGATCTCTCATCGCGAACCCCGACCACCTTCGCGTGATGGGTCGTCAGAGCCGAGCCTTGGTAGAAGCCAAGTACGATGTACGACTCGTCAACCAATCGATCATGACCGCCATGGGGGTCTGCAGGACTGAAAATGGGGAGACCCGACCATGAGAATCCTTATCACGGGCGGTGCCGGTTTCATAGGCTCGAACCTGACGCGTTACCTCCTCGGGCAAGCCGACGTGGATTCGGTCCGCATCATCGATGACCTGAGTACCGGTAGGCTGCGCAATCTCGACGGGCTCGACTCCGACTTCACGGAGGGCAGCATCCTCGACTATGAACTCCTCAAGGATGTCGCTGCGGGAGTGGACTCGATCGTGCACCTAGGTGCGATCCCGAGCGTGCCCCGGTCGATCTCGAATCCGCGCGCCTCCCACGAGGCGAACGCCACGGGAACGCTGAACGTCCTGGAGGTCGCGCGTGAGGTGGGGGTCGAGCACGTCGTCGTCGCCTCCTCGAGCTCGGTGTACGGATCGAACCCCAAGCTCCCCAAGAGCGAGTTCGACTGGACGCGCCCCATGAGCCCCTACGCGGCGAGCAAGCAGGCCACCGAGGGGTATGCGCTCGCCTATCAGTTCTCCTACGGGCTCAAGACTCTGGCGTTCCGCTTCTTCAACGTCTACGGGCCAGGACAAGCGGCGGGGCACGCCTACGCAGCGGTTATCCCGAAGTTCCTTGACGCCGCACTCAACGGCCGCCCGCTGATGGTCCACGGCGATGGCACACAATCGCGCGACTTCACCTTCGTGGACACGGTGTGTTCCGTGCTCCACCATGCGCTCACCGGGCAGGTTCACAGCCTTAACCCCGTCAACCTCGCCTATGGCACGAACACCACGTTGTTGGACCTGATCGGGCTGATCGAGGAGGAGCTGGGCCATTCGGTCGAGCGGCAGCTCGCGGATCCGCGAGCCGGGGACGTGAAGGCATCACAGGCGGACAACAGCCGCGTTCGTGAGCTGTTCCCAGCGGTGGACCCGATCCCACTGCACGAGGGCCTTGCTGCGACAATTGCTTGGTTCACGTCGGAAATGGGGGATTGACGCCAGTGAAGTTGGAGAACACGAAACTCGCCGTCGTCGGTCTCGGCTACGTCGGCCTACCGCTCGCCGTCGAGTTCGGCAAGACGATGCCGGTCACCGGGTACGACATCAACGAACGCCGGGTCGACGAACTACGAGCCGGTCATGACCACACGCTGGAGGTGGACGACGACGAACTAGCCTCTGCCGTCGGTCTGACGGTCACGACGGATCCGGCCGCGCTCAATGACACGAATGTCTTCATCGTGACGACGCCGACGCCGATCGACAGGCACAAGCAACCCGATCTTTCGCCCGTCCTATCTGCGACCCGCACGATCGCAGAACACCTCCAGCCGGGCGACGTCGTGATCTACGAGTCCACTGTCTATCCCGGAGCCACCGAGGAGGAGTGTGTGCCAGTCCTCGCGGACATCAGCGGATTGGAGTTCAACCGCGACTTCTTCGTGGGATACAGCCCAGAGCGGATCAACCCAGGGGACAAGATCCACCGAGTCACCACAATCGTCAAGGTCACATCAGGGTCCACTCCGGAGACTGCAGACTTCGTGGACAGCCTCTACCGGTCGATCGTCACAGCAGGAACGCACCGTGCCCCGTCGATCAAGGTAGCCGAGGCTGCGAAGGTGATTGAGAACACCCAGCGAGACGTCAACATCGCCCTCATCAACGAGCTGGCGATTCTGTTCAACAGGCTCGGGATCGACACGGAGGACGTACTCCTCGCCGCTGGCTCGAAGTGGAACTTCCTGCCGTTCCGGCCCGGCCTGGTTGGGGGTCACTGTATCGGCGTTGACCCGTACTACCTCACTCACAAGGCCCAAGCTGTGGGCTACCACCCGGAGATCATCCTCGCCGGGAGGCGGCTCAACGACTCGATGGGCGCGTATGTTGCATCCCAGCTCGTCAAACGGATGACGAAGGAACGCATCCAGGTTCAAGGAGCACGTGTGCTCGTCCTCGGGCTCGCGTTCAAGGAGAACACGCCGGACCTCAGGAACTCGCGTGTGGTGGACATCCTCAAAGAGCTTGCCGAGTACGACATTTCCGTGGACGTGCACGACCCGTGGGCCGACCAGGAGGAAGCCCACACGGAATATGCCATCGGACTCCTGCCGCACCCAGAACCGAACACCTACGATGCGATCATCATCGCCGTGGCTCACCGTCAGTTTGTCGAGATGGGATCCGCAAAAATTCGCAGCTACGGCAAGACACACAGGCACGTCCTCTACGACCTGAAGTACGTGTTGCCAGTCTCCGAAGCGGATCTCAGGCTGTGAGTAATCTCCAAGGGGTCAAAGCCACCGCGAGGCGCGGTCGGGAGCCCTCCGCAATCACCGCGATCTGGGGGTCTTGGCTCCTCGTCGTTCTGGTCATGGCACTGCTTAATCCCACTGCGTCATCAACGAGTGGGTTCGGCGATCTAATGGTGCTGACCCACGGCACCACTTCGCTCATCATCATCAGCCTTGTCTACCCGCTTAGCCCGGATCTTTCACGGGTCGGCGGTGCGGGGTGGTGACCGGCGCTTCGTGACGGTCTGAATCTGATTCTCGCATCGGGGTGTGTCATAGTGCCCG
>RZYE01000126.1 GCA_009930425.1 Actinomycetota bacterium
CACGAGTCGCACTGGGTGCCGTGGGCGGACTTCAGCGCCGAGGTCCTCGGCGGCGCCCGTGACGTCTCCCCGTGGAGCCGCGAGCAGGTCGGGCTGCTCGTGATGCTCGGCCCCGATCCCCACCAGTGGCCGGTCAGCCCGCTCACCGCCCTGCCCCCGGCATTCCGGCCGGACCGGCCGTGAGGGTCAGCGTCGTCGTCCCCGTCCTCGACGACGCCGCCCACCTCCGCACCTGCCTCGCCTCCCTGGCCGCCCAGACGCGTCCGGCGGACGAGGTGATCGTGGTGGACAACGGTTCCACGGACGAGAGCGCCGCGGTGGCCCGGGCCTTCGGGGCCAGGGTGGTCCCCGAGCCCGTCCGGGGCATCCCGGCCGCCGCCGCCACCGGCTACGACTCGGCGACCGGGGATGTGATCGCCCGCTGCGACGCCGATTCGGCCCTCCCTGCGGACTGGATCGAGCACCTCGTGCGGGTGTTCGGCCGAAACCCGCACCTCGAGGCCGTCACCGGGCCGGGCTCGTTCCACGACCTGCCATGGGGGATGCGTCACCTCGCCGGCGGCTTCTACTTCGTGGGCCTGTTCGCCGGGTTCGGTTCCGCCATCGCGAACGTCCCGCTCTGGGGCTCCAACATGGCGATCCGCGCGAGCGCCTGGCGGGAGGCCTCGGCCCGGGTGCACCGCCACGCCGCGGGCATCCACGACGACCTCGACCTCAGCTGCGTGCTCGGTCCCCGCGCCCGGGTGCGGTTCATGCCCGGCGTGGGGGTCCGGGTGGCGGGCCGCATGTTCGCCTCCCCGGCGGCCGCGCGGCAGCGCTTCGCCTGGGCGCTGGCTACCCTGCGGCTCAACCGCGCGGACCTCGGGACGGTGGATCGCTGGGCCGTCCGGCTCGGTCTGCGTTGAGCCGCTCAGCACGCGTTTCCCCCCAGCGGTTGCGGATCGCGACGAACCGTCGCTAAGTTGTGCACAACGCGTCGGATCCGCGCCGGGCGCCACGGACCGCTGACGCAAAGGGGAACCATGACCGCTTCCGCCCAACCCCGTCCCTCACTCGGCGCATCGCACGCCGATTTCCTCCGCGCGGTCGAGGCGGCGCTCGCCGTGCGACTGGACAAGCTCTCGCACGAGTTCCAGGACTACGCCCCGGAGAGCCCGGCGCTGGGAGGAGAGGACCTCGTCTCCCTGCTGCGCACCCAGGTGCAGTCGGGCGGCAAGCGACTGCGTCCCACCATGGCCCGGCTCGGCTGGTGCTATGCGGGGGCTCCCGCCGGCACCGAGTCCGATCTCGTCCGCCTCGGAGCCGCCCTCGAGATGCTGCACGTCTTCACCCTCGTCCAGGACGACGTGATGGACCGGTCCGACCGCCGGAGGGGCCTCGCCACGGTTCACGTCCAGGTGGCGGCCTCCCACGGGGAGGCGGGTGCCCGAGGGGACGCCCAGCAGTTCGGGGACTCGATCGCCGTCCTCGTGGGCGACCTCGCCCACGCCGCCGCCGAGCACATGGCCGCCGCCCTGCCCACCGCGGTCCACCGGCTCTGGCGCGCGATGGTGATGGAACTCGTGGCAGGACAGGCCCTGGATCTCGCCGGCGCCGCTGACCGCCGCCGCGATCTCCCGCACGCCCGGCGCGTGGCCGCGGTGAAGTCCGGCGCCTACAGCATCCAGCGGCCGCTCACCCTCGGCGCCACCCTCGCCGGCGCACTCCCCGAGGACGTCGCGGCACTGCACGTCTACGGCGACCATGTCGGCCGGGCCTTCGCGTTGCGCGACGACATCCTCGGGATCTGGGGCGACCCCGCCGTGACCGGCAAGCCGGCGGGGGACGACCTCGTGGACGGCAAGCCCACGGTGCTGCTCGCCCTCGCGCACGAACGGGTGACCGGGCCCGACCGGGCCCTCCTCGATCGGGTCACCGCCGGCGCGATCGGCCCCGACGAGGTGCCGGCCGTGATGGACGTGCTGGACACCTCGGGGGTCCGGCTCGAGGCGGAACGTATGATCCATATGGAGGTCGAGGCGGCGCTCGCAGCGCTGGACCGGCCCGATGCGGCCGGCGACCTCGCCGAGATCGCGCACCGCATCGGATGGAGGACGCAATGAGGGTTGTTGTCATCGGGGCCGGCCTCGCGGGCTTGACGGCGGCCTGCCACCTCGTGGGCCGCGGCCACGAGGTCACCGTGCTGGAGCGCGAGTCCGGGCCCGGCGGCCGCGCCCGTTCCCTCGCCCGTGACGGCTTCACCTTCGACCTCGGCCCGGTGGTCATGACCATGCCGGAGCTGGTGGAGAGCGCGCTCACCGCCGCCGGCAGCTCGCTCGCGGACCTCCCCATGCGCCGCCTCGACCCGGCCTACCGCGGCGCCTTCTCGGACGGCTCCGAGATCCTCGTTCGCTACGGCCACGACGCCATGCGTGAGGAGATCCGCGAGAAGTCCGGCGCGAAGGACGCCGCCAACTTCGACCGGTTCGTCGCGTGGCTGAAGCAGCTCTACGACGTCGAGATGGGCAACTACATCGACGCCAACTACGACTCGCCCCTCGGTCTCGTCTCCTCGCCCACCGCCGCGCTCACCCTCCTGCGCCTGCGCGCCCTCGGCAAACTCGGCCCGGCCGTCCGCCGCTACTTCGACGACACCCGCCTCCACCGCCTCTTCACCTTCCAGGCCCTGTACGCCGGCCTCCCGCCCGAGACCGCGCTCTCCCTCTACGCGGTCATCACCTACATGGACTCCATCGAGGGCGTCTGGTTCCCCGACGGCGGCATGGGTGCGATCTCCGCCGCGCTGGAGCGCGCCGCGAAGGGCGCGGGCGCCGAGTTCCGTTACGGCGCCACCGTGACGGGGCTGACGTGCCGCCCGGGCGGCGCCGTTGCCGGCGTGGTGGTGGACGACGACGTCGTGCCCGCCGACGCCGTGGTGGCCACCCCGGACCTCCCCATCGTCTACGACCAGCTCCTGCCGGACGTGGTACCGCCCCGCGCCGTGCGGAAGGGGACGTACTCGCCGTCCGCCGTCGTGTGGCACGTGGGGGCCAAGGGCCGCCCTGCCCCGGGCACCCAGCACCACAACATCCACTTCGGGGACCAGTGGAACGAGTCCTTCGATGCCCTCATGGGGTCCAAGACCCTCCAACCGGACCCCAGCCGGCTCGTCACCGTGCCCACCCAGAGCGAGCCCGGCATGGCGCCGGAGGGCCACTCCACCCTGTACGTCCTCGAGCCCGTCCCCAACCTGCAGGGGCCGGTGGACTGGCGCCACGAGGCGGGACCGATGCGCGAGCGGCTGCACGGCTTCCTGGCCGCCAACGGCTACCCGACCGAGGTGGTGGCCGAGGAGTTCGTCACCCCGCTCGACTGGCAGGCGCAGGGCATGGCGCACGGTACCCCGTTCGCGCTCGCGCACACCTTCGCGCAGACCGGCCCGTTCCGGCCCCCCAACGTGGAGCGCAAGGTCCCCGGGCTTGTCTTCGCCGGCTCCGGCACCGTGCCCGGGGTGGGCGTGCCGATGGTACTGGTCAGCGGCAAGCTCGCCGCGGACCGGGTGGACGAGTTCGGGCGGCGCCGGTGACGGCAGCGCTCGCCCGCGGCTACCGCACCTGCGCCCGTATCACCCGCCAGAACGGGACCACCTACTACTGGGGCGCCCTCCTGCTGCCGCCCGCGGACCGGCGCCACGTGTACGCGGTCTACACGCCCGCTCGCCTGGCGGACGACATCGTTGACGCGCCGGGCGCCACCCAAGGAGACGTGACCGCCACGGCCGCCCGATTGCGCGCCTTCGAGGACCGCTTCTTCGCCGCACTGGCCGACCCCCGGGAGGCGGAAAGCCCCGAGCTGGCGGCCATCGTCCACAGCGTGCGCACCGCCGGGATCGACGAGGAGACCTTCCACCGCTTCTTCGGCGCCATGGAGATGGACCTGACCCGGGAGAGGTACGAGACCTGGGAGGACCTCTGCGGGTACATGGAGGGCTCGGCCGCGGTGATCGGCGAGATGATGCTCCCCGTCCTGCGCCCGACCTCCGCTGCGGCGTTCGAGCCGGCGCGCTCGCTGGGGCTCGCTTTCCAGCTCACCAACTTCCTGCGCGACATCGGGGAGGACTTGGAGCGCGGCCGCGTGTACATGCCCCAGGAGGACCTGCGCCGGTTCGGCGCGGACCCGTGGGCCCGCCGGGTGGACGAGCCGTGGCGCGAGTTCATGCGCTTCGAGATCGCCCGCAACCGGGAACTCTACGACCATGCGGACGAGGGGCTCGCCCACCTGCCCACCGCGTCCCGCAAGTGCGTGGCCACCGCCCGCGTGCTGTACGCCCGCATCCTGGATCGCATCGAGGTGGCGGACTTCGACGTGTTCTCCGCCCGGGCCAGGGTGCCAACCGCGGAGAAGGCCTCGCTGGCCGCGCGCACCCTCGTCGGGGTCGGTGCATGAGCCTCGCCTACCTCGGCGCGCTGCTGGTCTCCATCTTCTGCATGGGCCTCATCGACCACCGCTGGCGCCTCGCACTGTTCCGGGACGCCTGGGCCACGTCCGTCACCGTGGTGGTGGGGGTGCTGTTCTTCCTCGCCTGGGACCTCGGCGGCATCGCGCTCGGGGTGTTCTTCCGGGGCGAGGGACCCTGGATGACCGGCCTGCTGCTCGCTCCCGAGCTCCCGGTCGAGGAGGTGGCCTTCCTGGTCCTCCTGACCTACACGACCCTCGTGACGTGGCGCGGCGCCGAGGCGTGGCTGTCCGCCCGGGTTCCTGCGTCATGACCTACGTGGGCCTCAACCTGGTGTTCCTCGCCGCGGCCGCCGCCGGGACCGCCGCCGCGCTCCTCGTCGCCCGACGGCGCGGCGCCGCCACCCCGACCCTGCGAGCGCTGGCGGCCACCGCCGTCGTGATGGTGGCGCTGACGGCGGTGTTCGACAACGTGATCATCGGCGCCGGACTGGTGGACTACCATCCCGAACTGCACCTGAACATCCGGCTGGGCCTCGCGCCCATCGAGGACTTCGCGTACACGGTGGCGGCCCTGGCCCTGCTGCCGGCGTTGTGGTCCGCTCTGCACCGAAGGGACTCATGACCACCGCCACCACTGCCGGCACGCTCCGCGCCCTCGTGATGTCCTCCCGCCCGATCAGCTGGGTGAACACCGCGTTCCCGTTCGGTGCCGCCTACGCGCTGGCACACGGCGGCATGGACGTCCGTGGCGTGGTGGGCATCCTGTTCTTCCTCATCCCGTACAACCTGCTGATGTACGGGGTCAACGACGTGTTCGACTACGAGTCGGACCTCCGCAACCCCCGCAAGGGCGGCGTGGAGGGCATCCTGCTGGACCGGCGGCTGCACCGGTTGACCATCTGGGCCGCCGTCCTCCTGCCCCTCCCGTTCGTGGCGTACCTCGTGGCCGTGGGCGACGCCGCCGCGAACCTGATGCTCGCGGCCTCGCTGTTCATGGTGGTGGCCTACTCGGCGCCCAAGCTGCGCTTCAAGGAGCGGCCGTTCCTCGATTCGATGACCTCCAGCTTCCACTTCGTCAGCCCGGCCGTGTACGGCGTGCTGCTCGCGGGCCTTCGGCCCGACCTCACGGTGTGGCTGGCGCTCGTCGCGTACTACCTGTGGGGCATGGCGTCCCACGCGTTCGGGGCGGTGCAGGACGTGACCGCGGATCGTGCCGGCGGGATCGGTTCGGTGGCCACCGTGATCGGGGCGCGCGCCACCGTGCGGTTCGCCCTCGCGCTGTACCTCGTTGCGGGTGCGCTGCTGCGGTTCCTGGACTGGCCCTGGTCCCTGGCGGCGCTGCTCGTGCTGCCGTACGCGGGGATGGTGTGGCCCTTCCTCCGGATCACCGACGAGACCAGCGAGGACGCCAACCGGGGATGGAAACGGTTCCTCTGGATCAACTACGTGGTCGGCTTCCT
>RZYE01000596.1 GCA_009930425.1 Actinomycetota bacterium
GTGGAGCAGTCGCTGGCCTCGAAGGCGGCCCGGCTCCCGTTCGGCCAGTTGGTGAAGGTGGTGTCCCATGAGGAGGCTCGCCTCCATCCTGCCGGTGTGGGTCCGAAGGAGGAGGAGCAGCGGGCAGCGCGGGCGCTGACCCTGCGGCAGGACCCCACGGGCATGTTCCACCTGAAGGGCACCCTGGACCCGGAGACCGGCGCCCCTGTCAAGACCGCCTTCGACGCGTATGTGGCCGCGCGGTTGCGCCAGACCCGAGGGAACAACCACCCCGACACCCCCGGGACGACCGATGCCACCGCCGGGACAGCCCCGGACCAGAACGGCAGCAGTATCGAGACCCGCACGATTCCCCAACTCCAGGCGGACGCGTTGGCGGACTTCGCCCGCCACGTGTTGGCGTGTGACACCACCGTCCCGGTGGTCCCGGCGGTCACGATGGTGGTCCGGATGGACCTGGCGGACCTGCAGGGCCGTGACGGTGGGGCGGGGTACGCCACCATCGACGGCGTCGATCACCCGATCAGCGCCGGTGCGGCGCGGCGGCTGGCGTGTGAGGCCGGACTGATTCCCGCCGTGTTCGGTGGGGCCTCGCTGCCGTTGGACCTGGGTCGCCGGTCCCGGGCCTTCACCCGTGCCCAGGTGTTGGCGTTGTGGGAGCGGGACGGTGGGTGCGCGTTCTGCGGGCAGACCACGTTCGTCGAGGCGCACCACATCCGTTGGTGGCACAAGGACCACGGCACCACCGACCTGTCCAACGGTGTCCTGCTGTGCTCCCGCTGCCACCACCTCATCCACCGGGACGGCTGGCACATCAAGGTCAGTGAGACCGGAGAGGTCTCCTTCACCCCACCCCGGCAGGTGGACCCGGACAGGGTTCCTCGTCCTGCGGCGCCCAACCCGAGACGACTCAGCGCGCCACCAGCAACTCCGCCGTCCCGGCCACCGGACCGCGACGACACGAGACGGCCACCAGACCGCCCACCGGGGCGGCCCGACCCGACAGGGCCCACGGCCACGACCCGCCATGGCTGGCGGATCCGACGCTGCGCCTGGCGGGACCACCCCACCGCGGAAACACTCCGAGCCCTGCTCGAATGAGGCTTCCGGTGCGCCGCCGCGGGCGGAGACAATCGCAGGCGGAGACAATCGCAAACGGAAAGAGTCCGGCCCGCCGCGGTCACGCGCAGGA
>RZYE01000127.1 GCA_009930425.1 Actinomycetota bacterium
GGCTGGTAGCGTCCAGCCTGTGTCAGCGGAGCGACTGAACCGTGAACAGTTCTATGCCAGGTTGGCGCTGTTGGACGAGGCGGGTCTGAGGAAGGCGCTATGGACCTTGTACTGGCGCGGGTCGGCGCCGGTTCGGGAGCGGGTCCTGGCGGCGGTGGACCCACCGTCAGCCGTGGTCGGGGCGACAGTCGCCGCCGTCGACGCCGATGCGCTGCAGGCAGAAGTCGAGGCCTTCGCGGCGCTGGCGCGGCACGGGGCGTACCTGGCCGGCGATCGTCGGGTCTCGCCGAAGGAGCGGAGCCGGTGGCGGTTCACCTTCCAACGACTTGCGAAGGCGACCACGCAGGCGCTGGCGGGTCGCGATGTGGAGCCCGCGGCGTCGGCGATGGCGACACTGATAGACCTCGCCCGCGAGACACAGTCGTTCGACTACTTCCGGTCCGACGATCCAGTGGAGGCGGCCCGGTTCGTGGTCTCCGACGCGGCCGCGGTGATGTGGTCGGCGGTCCGCCGGGAGCAGGGCCACACCGTCTTCTGCGAGCGGGCGGCGGGGGAGATGTTGCGCTGGGAGTCGCGCTGGGGGTGGACTCGCCGGGGCGATGGGTGGGTGGCATCGCGGGAGACGACTCTTGCCGATGTCGTGGCCGGCATGCTCACCACACCCGACGCGTGGGACCTGTTCGCCGAGCACTACGTGCAGCAACTGGGCAACCTGGCGGCGCGGGACCGAGCCACGTCCGGGCGACGCCGCAGTAGGCGGGCGGGCGCTGAGGACTTGTCTGCATGGCACGGGTTGTTGCGGGAGCGACTCGCGCACGGTGAGCACGAGCATCTGCTCGACAAGCTCGCGCACCATCCCACATCGGTCCGACCGCGCGGGGATGGTGACCCTCGGGCGTGAAGGGCCTTCAACAACAGCCATCAGGTGGAGGTCAAGGCCTTCCAATGAACTCAGCAGTGGTTTAGGATGGTGGTGTGTCCCGGAGGTGTGGGGTTGGCGTCGCTTGGCTGGCCGTAGCGGCCGCAGTTGCGGCGTGCGGTGCGGGCCCGACGGGCGGGTCGTCCGCGACGTCGGAGGACGTGTTGGCCGTTGAGGCGGAGATGTGGCTCGAGGCGTGGTACACCGCTGGACATGAGGGGTGGTTGAACCGGTTGCCGTTCATGTCCGAGGACCTGGTCTTCGAGGAACGGGTCATGGCCTACGAGGTGTCCGGCTCCGAGGACGTCGCCGCCTTCGCCATCGACAAGACCGGTTCTCACGATCCCTCTCATCCGGTCGGGGTGTTCCTCTCGGCGGAGGCGCTGCTGGTCCAGTACTTCTGGGTCAGGCCGGTGAATGTGGACTGGCTGGATCGGTACGAGATGCGCGGCCCGAGGGTGGAGCGCTGGGTGGACGCGGCATCGATCGAGACCGCGCGGTTCTACGACTCCAAGGGTTTCTATGCCTCGAAGCGGGATCCTGACGCGATCGAGGAGATCGCCGACCGGTATGTCGAGGTCTGGAACGGCACCGGTCGCCGTGGGGCCGGGGCACTGTACGCGGAGGATGCGCGGGTCGAGGACACGCTCCTCGGGGAGTCGCTCCGTGGGGTGGACGAGATCACGGCTGCCATCGCGTCCGAGGGGTCGCCCGTCCTTCCCTCGGCAGAGATCACCAACTTGGGGGACTGGCCGGACACCGTGTGGCCGCGGCCGTCACGTCCCCGTGGGCGCGCCATCTACGACGCTCCTGCGCTGGACCCCGAGCACGGTGACGAGGTGCGGGTTGTCCTCGACGTGGACGACGGTTCTGGTTGCCCCGGGTTGATGGCGGTCGAGCTGGGGTGGGACGGCGAGCGGGTGGTCTGGGAGCAGCGGTACCACGATCCCGAGTCAGTGCGGCGCTGCTTCGACCCGGACGAACTGCAGCCGGGCTGGTGGGAGGGCATCGAGGTGCCGGACCCGGTGCGGGTCGAGGAGACCGAGCCGATGGTGTGGGCGGAACGCGATGTCACGGTGCGGATCTTCAACGGCAACGAAGACATGACGGAGTTCGTGCGCTGGGGGCTGGAACGGTTCGACATCGCGGGCCTTCCCCTCCCGGCGGTCGCCTCGGTCACCTTCCTGACCCATGAGACGAGGTGCACGGGCCTGCGTGGCCTCTTCCAGGGAGAAGGGGAGATCGTCCTCTGCTACGCACCTGCCGAGATCTGCTCGAACGCCGACTGTTCGAGATGGTTTCCCCCGCCCCGCCACTACCTGCTCCATGAACTCGCCCACGTCTGGTTGGCCGAGGACGTGGGCGAGGACCAGCAGCAGGAGTACCTCGCGTACGAGGGAGTCGCCAACTGGTCCGATCCGAACGACCCGTGGGGCGATCGCGGCGTGGAGCGGGCAGCGGAGACCATCGCCTACGGACTGTCGGATCAGCCCACGGCGGACAGGTGCACTGTGAGAGGCCCCAGCGAGACGTACCCCGATGGGTTCCGACTGCTCACGGGCCGTGAGCCCCTGGCGACCTGTCCGTGATTGTCGGGAAGCTCCAACGCGAGATCCGTGCGCTGTGGTCGATCGCGGTGACAGCGTCGAAACCGTCGCGATTCGTTAACGGACTGCTGGTCCTCCTGTAACCCGGGTCACACCGAGATAGCCTAGCCTCGGCGACGGAGCCCCGGTGCCCCGCCAGCCTCCCGGCTGGTCGCCGGACCCACCACCGAGACCTGGAGGAACATTGACCACCAAGCGAGCCCTTGCGGCAACGGCCGCGGCATCCCTCGCGCTTGCGCTCTCCGCCTGTGGCGGCGACGACGGCGGATCCACCGGCGGCGAGACCGGCGGCACGGACGGCACTGACGGCGCCGTCGTCGACCCTGCATCCGCCACCTCGGCCGAGGACTTCGGCGGCTTCGACGCCCTCGTCGCCGCGGCGGAGGAAGAGGGCGAACTGAACGTCATCGCCCTGCCCGAGAACTGGGCCAACTACGGCGAGATCATCAACCTGTTCGAGGAGAAGTACGACATCACCGTGAACTCGGCGGACCCGGACGTCTCCTCCGCCGAGGAGATCCAGGCGGCGGACAACCTCCGCGGCCAGTCCACCGCACCTGACGTGTTCGACCTCGGCTCCGCCGTCGCCCTCGCCTCGCTGGACTACTTCGCCCCGTACCAGGTCCAGACCTGGGACGACATCCCGGCGGACTACAAGGAGTCCACGGGCCTGTGGGTCTACGACTACACCGGCCTGATGTCGATCGGCTATGACTCCGACGCCGTCCCCGAGCCCACCTCGCTCGACGACCTGCTCGGCGAGGACTATCGCGGCAAGGTCGCCATCAACGGTGACCCCACCCAGGCCGGCGCGGCGGCTGCGGCCGTCAACCTCGTCGCCCTGCAGAACGGGGGTTCCCCGGACGACATCCAGCCCGGGATCGACTGGTTCGAGGAACTGAACGACCTTGGCAACTTCCTGCCACTCGACCCCACCCCCGCCACCATCGCCTCCGGCGAGACGCCCGTGGTCTTCGACTGGAGCTACAACAACCTCGCCGAGGCCAAGAACAACGAGGGCATGCGGAACTGGGAGGTGACGGTGCTCCCGGGCGTCGCCGTCGGCTCGTACTACAACCAGGCCATCAACGAGGACGCGCCGCACCCGGCGGCCGCCCGCCTGTGGCAGGAGCACATCTTCAGCGACGAGGTTCAGAACCTGTACCTCGCCGCCGGCGCCTACCCGGTGCGTCTCCAGGCGATGGTGGACGCGGGCACGGTGGACCAGGCCGCCCTCGATGCCGTCGGCGCGATGCCCGAGGACCTCGTCCAGTTCACCGCGGAGCAGACCGAGGCCGCGGCTGCGCTGCTCGCCGAGCAGTGGGCAGCGGCGATCTCGTGACACATGGTCGTGGGGGGTGGGCCCTGCTGGGGCTCACCCCCTTCGCGGTCTACGTCCTCGTCTTCCTGCTGGTCCCGACCGTCATCGCGGCCGGTTCCGGCTTCTTCACCGACGACGGCGCGTTCACCTGGGACAACATGTCCGGGCTGTTCGAGCCGGCGATCATGCGGACCTTCGTCGCCTCGGCGTGGGTGGCGGGCTTCACCGCCGTGGTGGGCGCGATCGTGGGCTCGCTGATCTGCTACGCCCTCCTCGGCAGCCGTCCCGACGGCCTGCTCCGCACCATCGTGGACTCCGCCAGCGGCGTCCTCGCCCAGTTCGGTGGCGTCATGCTGGCCTTCGCGTTCATCGCCACGATCGGCATCCAGGGGCTCATCACCCAGTGGTTGCTCACCACCTGGGGCATCGACATCTTCGCCGGCGGCGTCTGGCTCTACCAGGTCCCCGGCCTGTTGGTGGTGTACCTCTACTTCCAGATCCCGCTGATGGTGATCACGTTCATGCCGGCGCTCGAGGGCCTGAAACCGCAGTGGGCCGAGGCGGTGGCCACGCTCGGCGGTTCCCGCCGCGTGTTCTGGACGCGCGTGGCCATCCCGGTCCTCCTCCCGTCCTTCCTCGGCAGCACGCTCCTGCTCTTCGCCAACGGCTTCTCCGCCTTCGCCACCGCCGCCGCCCTCATCAGCCAGGGCGCCCAGATCGTGCCCCTCCAGATCCGTGCCGCCCTGGTCTCCGAGACCGTGCTCGGCCGCCAGAACATGGCCGGAGCCCTGGCCCTCGGAATGATCGTGGTCATGGTGGTCGTGATGGCCGGCTACTCGGTGCTCCAGCGCCGCACGCAAAGGTGGCAACGATGAGGACCCAGATCGCCCCGTCCCGCCCCACCCGCCTCGTCATCCTCGTGGTGGCCGGGCTCATCTTCGTGATCCCGATCGTCGCGATGCTCGAGTTCTCGCTCCGCGCCGGCCTCGAGGGCGGCTACAACCTGAACCACTGGACCGCGATCTTCGACCCCGAGAACGAGCGCACGTATCGCAACCTGTTCCGCGGCGTGACCAACTCGCTCATCCTCGCCGTCGTGACCGTGCTGATCATGCTCCTCCTGCTGGTGCCCACCATGGTGCTGGTCAAGCTGCGCCTGCCGCGGCTCGAGCGTCCGCTCGAGCTGGTCTGCCTGCTGCCCATCACGATCCCCGCGATCGTGCTGGTGGTGGGCCTTGCGCCCGTCTACTCGGTGGTGGCGCGCTTCTTCGGCGCGAATGCGTGGACCCTGTCCTTCGCGTACGTGGTGCTCGTCCTGCCCTACGCCTACCGGGCGATCCAGGCGAACCTCATCTCGGTGGACGTCGTCACCCTGTCCGAGGCCGCCCGCACCCTGGGGGCCGGCTGGGGCACCATCATCACGCGGATCATCGTGCCGAACCTGCGGCGCGGGATGCTCGCCGCCGCTGTCATCTCGGTGGCCGTGGTCCTCGGCGAGTACACCATCGCCTCGTTGCTCAACCGGGTGAACCTGCAGACCGCCGTCGTGCAGGTCTCCCGCTCGGACCCGTACGCCGCCGTCATCTTCGCGTTGCTCGCGCTCGCGTTCGGGTTCCTGCTCCTGTTCATCCTGGGCCGCTCCTCGCGGCCGTCGAGGAGGCCCTCATGACCGCCACCCCCGCCGCGCCGACGACGCCGCCGTCCCTCGACCCCGTCGGTGGCACGCGCGTGGAACTCCGGGGCGTCGTCAAGGAATTCCCCGGGCTGCGGGCCCTGGACGGGGTGGACCTCGTCGTGGATCCCGGCGAACTCGTGGTGCTGCTCGGACCCTCGGGGTGCGGCAAGACCACGGCGCTGCGGTGCCTCGCCGGCCTCGAGGACGTGACGGCCGGGACGGTCCACATCGCCGGCGAGGATGTCTCTCGGGTCCCGACCAACCAGCGGGACCTCGGCATGGTGTTCCAGCAGTACTCCCTGTTCCCCCACCTCACCGTGATGGAGAACGTGGAGTTCGGGCTGCGGATGCGCAAG
>RZYE01000597.1 GCA_009930425.1 Actinomycetota bacterium
TCGTGGTGGCCGGCCTGTACGGCTACGTCTCGGCCACCAAGTGGCTCTCCGAGATCGAACTCACCACGTGGGACGCCTTCGACGCCTACTGGGTGCCGCGCGGCTGGTCCAAGGAGGCCCCCGTCAAGACCCAGTCCCGCATCGACACCCCGCGCACCGGCACCAGGCTCGCCCCGGGCCCGCGCGTGATCGCCGGGGTGGCGTGGGCGCCGCACGTGGGCATCGAACGGGTCGAGGTGCAACTGGATGAGGGCCCCTGGCAGCAGGCTGAACTCGCCGAGTCGCTCGACCGGAACAGCTGGCGCCAGTGGCGCCTGCCCTGCGACCCGGCGCCGGGCGTGCACGTCCTGCGGGTGCGGGCCACGGACGCCACCGGCTACACCCAGACCCAGGAGCGGACCCCACCCGCCCCGAACGGGGCGACGGGCCACCACATCGTCCGGGTGACGGTGGCCTGACCTGCACGTGGACTGGGGCGGTCAGTCCAGTCGGCGCACCTCGCCGGTGGAGAGGGAGTACAGGGCCGCGACGACCAACAGCCGCCCCTCCGCGATCGCCTCGGCGAGGGGAGAGGCCGCTCGTACGCGTGCGGCGATCCCGCGGGCCTGTGCCTCGTCGGCGTCCTCCTCGGGGGTGGAGAGGGCCTCGGGTGCCACTCCGGCGGCCACGGCCCGCAGCGGTCCGGACACGGTCGCGGAACCGGCCGCCACAGCCCGGGCGGCCCGCACGGCGCCGCAAGACTCGTGCCCCAGCACGACGACCAGCGGCACCCCCAGTGCCTCGACGGCGAACTGGAGGGAGCCGAGCGCGACGTCGTCGACCACCATGCCGGCGGTCCGCACCACGAACACGTCGCCCACGCCCTGGTCGAGGACCAGCTCCGCAGGCACGCGCGAGTCGGCGCAGCCCAGCACCGCGGCCCGGGGGTGTTGCCCGGCCACCACCTCGGCGAGGCGGGCGGCGTCAGCGTGCGGGTGGGTCGCGGTGCCGGTGGCGAAGCGCTCGTTGCCGGCGGCGAGTTCCGCCCACGCGATTTCGGGGGTGACGGTCATGTCAGTTCTCCTCGGACAGGTGGGCGTCGAGGCGCCTGCGGGCGCCGTCCAGCTGTGACTGGCAGTGGGCGGCGAGGGCCTCGCCCCGTTCCCACAGCACGAGAGACTCCTCGAGGGGGACGTTGCCCGTCTCGAG
>RZYE01000598.1 GCA_009930425.1 Actinomycetota bacterium
CTCGCGCGGACGGTCGCGGTAGAGCTCGAGCCCGTTGCCCTCCGGGTCCGAGAAGTAGAACGCCTCGGAGAACAGGTGATCCGCGCTGCCCGTGAAGGTACCCGGCGCGAGCCTGGCCGCAGAGAGGAGCGACGCGGCGAGGGCGGCCTGATCCGGGAAGAGGATCGCCGTGTGGTACAGGCCTGCCGAGCGCGGTGCGGCCGGCGGGAGGTCCTTCTCCTGGCGCAGGACCACGGCGGGTTCCCCGGACCCGAGCACCACCGTGGCCTCGTGGGCGTCGAGGACGTCGAGCCCGACGCCGTCGTGGTAGTAGCGGGTCATGCCGTCGAGGTCGTGGACGAGCAGTTCGACGGCGCCCATCGCCGTCGCGGGGGAGAGCCGGGAGTCGGGTGGTGTTGGGTTCGTCATTTCCCTGAGCCTAGGGCGGGGATAGTTGAACAGTCAATCATGTTGTCGCGGATTGCAGGGCCAAGAGCGCCCGCAGTCTTGACCCGCCCAACCTGCCCCCTCTCCGTGCCCCCAACTGCGCCCGCAATCTTGACGTCTCTCCCAACTGCGTGCGCAATCTTGACGCACCTCCCCAACAGCGCCCGCAGTCTTGACGTCCCTCCCCAACAGCGCCCGCAGAACGTTCCAGCGGGTTGTATACCCCCCGCAGGAACGTCCAGGACCCGCGGGATCGTTCTGCGTACGCAATTGGGGATCGACCCGAGCCGCGCAAGGTCCGCAGGATCGTTCTGCGTACGCTCTTGGTGCCCCGGACTCCGACGCCGGCCACAACTGCGGGCGCCCGATCGTTCTGCGTACGCAGTTGGAGGGGGAGCCAACCGCCCAGATCCGGCAAGTGGGCCCGCGGGATCGTTCTGCGTACGCACTTGGGGATCCGGCATCGCCGCTCGCCGCTGTCCCGACGTCGGGGCGACCACTCCCTCGGTCGGACTCCCGCCTAGGCTCGGAGCCATGGACAGCGAGCGCTACGCCGACCCGCGCGACGTCGTCCTCAACCTGTTCACCGTGACAGGGCTGGTGGGCGTGGCGCTCGGAGGCCTTGCCCTCGGCCCGACGCCGTCGCTCGGGGTGGCGCTGGCACTCGCCGGGGTGGGGGTGATGGTCTTCCTCTGGTCCCGCTACCTGCGGGTGAGGGCGCTCGTCCCGTTGCACGGGGGCGCCCGGCAGGTTGCGGTGGCG
>RZYE01000012.1 GCA_009930425.1 Actinomycetota bacterium
AGCTAGGCGGCCACGTGGCTCTGGTCCAGCGACATCCCGGAGTCGTTGGGGAAGTCGAGCGGCGAGGGTTCCACGCCCGCGCGGACCAGTGCCGAGCCCAGGGCGGCGATCATCGCCCCGTTGTCCGTGCAGAAGCGGATCGGAGGGATTCGCACCGTGACGCCGTAGTCCACCGCACGCTCCTGCACGAGCTCTCGAAGCCGCGAGTTCGCCGAGAAGCCACCCCCGATGACGAGGGTGTCCGCCCCGTTGACCCGGCACGCCTCGAGCGCCTTGCGTGTCAGGACGTCGTTCACGGCCTCCGAGAAGGACGCGGCGATGTCCTCACTCGGCAGCGGAATCGCCTGGTCCTCCAGGGACTCCACGTAGCGTGCGACCGCCGTCTTCAGCCCCGAGAAGGAGAAATCATACCGGTGGCGTTCCCTGTCCTTTCCGGCGGCGAGGCCCCGCGGGAAGCGGATCGCCGTGCGATCTCCCTGGCGTGCCAGCCGGTCGATGTGGGGTCCGCCCGGGTACGGCAGGTCCAGGAGGCGGCCCACCTTGTCGAACGCTTCGCCCGCCGCGTCGTCGAGCGTTGAACCGAGCTCGGTGACGCCGGTGGCGATGTCCGTCACCGACAGCAGCGAGGTGTGTCCCCCGGACACGACCAGGGCGATGAAGGACTCCGGGAACGGACCGTTGACCAGTTCGTCGACCGCCACGTGGCCGATGATGTGGTTCACGCCGTACAACGGCTTCCCGGTTCCCACCGCGAGCGCCTTGGCCGCGGCGGTTCCCACCGTGAGCGAGCCGATCAGCCCGGGTCCGGCGGCGACGGCGATGGCGTCCACGTCCGCGAGCCCCACCCCTGCCTGGGCGAGGGCGGCGTCGAGGGTGGGCAGGAAGCTCTCCAGGTGAGCGCGGGACGCGATCTCCGGGATGATGCCGCCGTAGCGCGCGAAGTCGTCCATCGAGGTCGCGGTGACGTCGGCGAGGAGGGTCCGCCCGCGCACCAGCGCGACTCCCGTCTCGTCACAGGTCGATTCGATGCCGAGCACCAGGGGTTCATTCACGGGTGCAATTGTAGGTGGCGGGGACGCGGAGGAGGGGACGGGGTGAGAATGTCCACCCCGTCCCCTCCCGGCTGTCAGTGCCCGCGCCTCCAGGACCGCGACAGGTCGGCGTTGAGCTGGCTGATCACGTCGAGCGGGATCTCCTTCGGGCAGACGGCGGCGCACTCACCGATGTTCTGGCACCCTCCGAAGCCCTCGGCGTCCTGCTGGTTCAGCATCGCGACCACCCTGGCCTCCCGCTCCGGCTGGCCCTGGGGGAGCATGCCGAGGTGGGTGACCTTGGCGGCGGTGAAGAACATCGCCGAGGCGTTCGGGCAGGCCGCCACGCACGCACCACAGCCGATGCACGCCGCCGCCTCGAAGGCCCGGTCCGCATCCGGCTTCGGGACGGGAGCGGCGTGGGCGTCCGGTGCGGCACCGGTGTTCACCGAGATGTAGCCGCCGGCCGCGATGATCCGGTCGAGCGCGCTGCGATCCACCACCAGGTCCTTGATGACCGGGAAGGCCGCCGCCCGCCACGGTTCGATCGTGATGGTGTCGCCGTCCTTGAAGGACCTCATGTGCAGCTGGCACGTGGTGGTCACCTCCGGACCGTGGGCGACCCCGTTGATGACCAGGCCGCACATGCCGCAGATGCCCTCACGGCAGTCCGAGTCGAACTGCACCGGCTCCTCGCCGCGGGCGAAGAGCTCCTCGTTGAGGACGTCGAGCATCTCGAGGAAGGACATGTGGTCCGAGATCCCGACCAACTGGTAGGAGACCATGCGCCCCGGGGCGTCCGGCCCCGGCTGGCGCCAGATGTTGAGCGTGACCTTCACTTGTAGTCCCTCTGCTTCATCTCGATGTTCTCGTACACGAGGTCCTCCTTGTGGAGGATCGGAGGCTCTCCCGTCCCGGTGAACTCCCAGGCGGCCACGTAGGCGAACTCGTCGTCGTGGCGCAGTGCCTCGCCCTCGGGCGTCCGGGACTCAGTGCGGAAGTGCCCGCCGCAGGACTCATTGCGGTGCAGGGCGTCGATGCACATCAGCTCGCCGAGCTCGAGGAAGTCCGCGACCCGCCCGGCACGCTCGAGCTCCTGGTTCATGTCGTTGGCCTTGCTGACCAGCTTCACGTCCGTCCAGAACTGCTCCCGCAGCGCCCGGATCTCGGAGATCGCCTCGGTCAGGCCCTCCTCGGTGCGCTCCATGCCGCACTTCTCCCACATGATGTGGCCGAGTTGCTTGTGGAACCAGTCCACGGAGTGCGTCCCGTTGAGCGACAGGAGGGTGGCGTTGCGCTCCTCGACGGACCGGCGCGCCGCGACCACGTCCGGGTGCTCCTCGGGGATCTTCGGGAAGGGTGCCTTGGAGAGGTAGTCGCTGATCGTCGCCGGGAGCACGAAGTACCCGTCCGCGAGGCCCTGCATGAGCGCCGAGGCACCGAGCCGGTTCGCCCCGTGGTCGGAGAAGTTGGCCTCGCCCGCCACGTACAGCCCCGGGATGGTGGACATGAGGTCGTAGTCGACCCACAGTCCGCCCATCGTGTAGTGCACCGCCGGGTAGATGCGCATCGGCACCTCGTACGGGTCGTCGCCCGTGATCCGCTGGTACATGTCGAACAGGTTGCCGTAGCGCGCGGACACCGCGGCCTTGCCGAGCCGCTGGATCGCGTCCGCGAAGTCGAGGTAGACCCCGCGGCGGCCCATTCCCTCGACCACCGGCCCCACGCCCCGGCCCTCGTCACAGACGTTCTTCGCCTGGCGCGAGGCGATGTCACGCGGGACGAGGTTGCCGAAGGCGGGATAGATCCGCTCCAGGTAGTAGTCGCGGGCGTCCTCGGGGATCTGCCGCGGGTCCTTGTCGCAGTCCGCCGCGTCCTTCGGCACCCAGATGCGCCCGTCATTGCGGAGGGACTCGCTCATGAGGGTGAGCTTCGACTGGTACTCGCCGGCCTGCGGGATGCAGGTCGGGTGGATCTGGGTGAAGCAGGGGTTGCCGAAGAGCGCACCCTTGCGGTGGGCCCGCCAGGCAGCGGTGGTGTTGCAGCCCATCGCGTTCGTCGAGAGGAAGAAGACGTTGCCGTAGCCGCCGGAGGCGATGACGACGGCGTCGGCGAGGTGCGTCTCGACCTCACCGCTCACCATGTCGCGGGCGATGATGCCCCGTGCGCGCCCGTCCACCACGACGAGCTCCACCATCTCGTGCCGCGAGAACATCTCCACCGTGCCGGCGGCGACCTGGCGCTGGAGGGCCTGGTAGGCGCCGATCAGGAGCTGCTGGCCGGTCTGGCCCCGGGCGTAGAAGGTGCGCTGCACCTGGACGCCGCCGAAGGAGCGGTTGTCGAGCAGGCCCCCGTACTCCCGGGCGAAGGGGACGCCCTGCGCCACGCACTGGTCGATGATGTTCGGGGAGACCTCCGCGAGCCGGTAGACGTTGTCCTCGCGCGCCCGGTAGTCGCCGCCCTTCACCGTGTCGTAGAAGAGCCGGAAGACCGAGTCGTTGTCGTTCTTGTAGTTCTTCGCCGCGTTGATCCCGCCCTGGGCGGCGATCGAGTGCGCCCGCCGCGGCGAGTCCTGGTACGCGAAGCACTTGACGTTGTAGCCGGCCTCACCGAGCGAGGCGGCAGCCGCTCCACCGGCGAGCCCTGAGCCCACGATGATCACGCTGAGCTTGCGGCGGTTGGCCGGGTTCACGAGCGCGATGTGGGCCTTGCGTTCCTCCCAGCGCTGCGCCAGGGGCACGTTGTGGGGTGCCTTCGTGTCGGCGATCCGTGCGCCCTCGGAGTAGAGGCCGTTGATGAGTGTGTCAGTCATGGGTGAGCCTCAGTTGATCAGGTCGAGAAGGATGGCGGTGGGCGGCAGCATGAAGCCGACGAACAGCAGGGCGGCGGCCGCGAGTGCCACCACGTTGATCGCCATCTGCCGCCGCTTCTTGTTGGCCCCGAGCGTGGCCAGCGAGGACCACACCCCGTGCCGGACGTGCATGGCGAGCAGGAGCATCACGATGCCGTAGGCGAGCCAGAGCCACCAGTGCTCGAACGAGACGATCATCCGCTCGTACGGCGAGAGTGCCTGGTAGTCGCCGCCGATCTCGATGTGGAGGGTGGTGAAGTGCAGGAGGTGGAACACGACGAACGCGAGGATCAGCACGCCTCCCCACCGCATCGTGCGCGCGGCGTACGAGGTCGCCATGGGGTGCCGGTTGACGTAGCCGACCGTGCCGCGCGCCTTGCGCGCCCTGTTCCAGAGCGAGAAGGCCGACCACGCGTGCACGAGCACGGAGGCGAGGAGGAGGACGCGCAGGATCCAGAGGAGACCCATGCGGGGCAGGATCGGTTCGAACATCACGCGGAGGTGCTCCGCATAGCCGTTGTAGGCTTCGGGTCCGGCGAACATCTTCAGGTTGCCGTACATGTGGAAGACGACGAAGAACACGAAGAAGAGCCCTGTCGCCGCCATGAGGATCTTCATCGCGACAGTCGTCTCGCGTGCCCTGGTCCTGGGTATCACTGTTGTTGAGGCCACCCTGCGATCATAATGAGCCGCTCGTCGCCGCCCGGGCCCTTTGGTCCCGTGTCCCGGTGCCGTGCCGTCGGAAATCGGCGGCGACGCCGGCACCTCAGCGGCCATCGCGGGGCAGTCCGGCACGCATGACGAGGGCGTCCTCCCCGATCCGGGGGTAGTAGTTGCGGCGTCGGCCGATCACCGTGAAGCCGTGCCGTTCGTACAGGCGCCGCGCGACCTCGTCGGACTCCCGGACCTCGAGGAACACCTCGCGGGCGTGCGCCCCCGCCACGGAGAGCAGGTCGTGCAGCAGCACCCCTCCGATCCCGCGGCGCTGGTGCGACCGGGCGACCCCGATGGTGAGCACCTGGGCCTCCTCGGCCAGGAGGACCCCGCCGTACGCCACGAGCACCCCGGAGTCATCGATCCCCCGGTAGGCCCGGAAGGGGCTGGTGAGCTCCTCGCGGTACATGCCCGCGGTCCACGCCTCCGGGCCGAACAGGTCGGCCTCGAGCTCGAGGATGCGCGGGACGTCCCCGAGACCCAGGTCCCGGATCTCAGGTGCTGGCACGCTTGCGTCCCCCCGGCAGGTGGACGTCGGGCCGGCGGAGGTAGAGCGGGTGGGTGGGGAGGTCGAGTCCACGGGCGAGCCGCGCCGTCGCGATCCGCGCGAGGACCGCGACGTCGAGGTCCAGGTCCCTGCCGGGGGGCGCGGTGGGGTGGAGTCGCGTCCCCCGGCCCACGAGCGCGCCACGAACGGTTACGTCGCCGGGGAGGCACACCGCCAGCTCGCCGACGAGGGCGACGTCGTCCTCCCCCACCGCCTCGAAGGTCCCGGCGTACACCTCCTTGCGGCGCGCGTCGGTGACCACGGTGACGGGTCCGTCCGCTCCGAGGTCGAACGCCTGCCGCGCGAGGACCGCGAGGCTCGGGACCCCGTGCACGGGGATCCCACGCGCGCGGCCGAGGACCTCCGCCGTGACCAGTCCGACCCTCAGGCCCGTGAAGGGTGCCGGTCCCGTGCCGACGACGACGGCGTCGAAGGGGTCGGTTCCCGCGACCTGCGCCACCAGCTGGGCGAGGTGCTCGGCGTGGGCCCTCGGATCGGGGCTCATCGCGCGCCGGGTGCCGGCGGGGGTGACGAGGGCGACCTCCGAGCCCTCCGAGGTGTCGATGCAGAGCAGGTTCACGGGGCCTCCGGTCGGCGGATCCAGACGACGGCGCCCACGATCAGGAGGACGCCGATGGTGATGCCCGCGGTGACCAGGACGGGGCGGAGCTGGTCGGGACCGCGGTCCTCGGGCAGTGGCTGGGGCTCGACGTCCGGGCCGTGGCGGTCCACGAGGAAGGGCTGGTAGTCGGTGATATCGATGCCCCCGGCCAGGACGTCACGCGCCTCGGCCGTGACCGGAACCAGCTCCTCCAGGCCGAGCCGGAACCACCCCGAGGTCTGCTCGTCGAGGATGAAGGTGGAGGCGACGCTGCTCACGAGGGAGTTGCCGAGGTCCTCGTCCCAGATCACCCGCTGCCCCGCGATCCCACCGGAGTCGTCGCCCGACGCCACGAGGGCCCCGATCCCGGCCCCGTCGAGGGTGATGGCGGCCACCCACTCCCCAGAGGCCACCACGGGCTCCACGCCCCGCCTGCCGGCGAGGAACTCCTCGGACCACGTCGCGACCCCCACCGGTTCGCCCAGTTCGACCGCGGCCAGTTCCTCCGGCTGCAGTCCCGAGCTCTCCGACGTGGTCACCACCCCGAGCCCCGCCTCCTCGAACCACGCCACGACGGGAGCCGACGGGTCGGGCAGCTCCTGTCCGAACGCGCCGGAGGGGACCAACAGTGCGAGGGAGGCCACGAGGTGGGCGAACGCACTCACGGCCCCTCCCGCAGCACCTCGAGGTCGACACCCGCCCAGCGATCCCCGCGAGCCGTGACCGTGGCCCGGCGGGGGGCGTCGTCGACCAGCTCCTGGCTGCCGTCCTCGATCCCGCCGTGCGGACGGTCGAGGGCGATCTCCAGGCGGTCGTCGCTGAGGACCTCGGCCAGGCCCTCTCCCCACTCGACCACGGTGACGGACTCCTCGAGCGAGGTGTCCAGGTCCAGCGCCTCGAGTTCGTCGAGGGAGCCGAGCCGGTAGGCGTCCACGTGCACCAGCCACGGGCCGTCGCCGAGGGGACGGTGGGTACGGGCGATGATGAAGGTCGGGGACGCGACGTGGCCGCGGACCCGTAGCCCGGCGCCGATGCCCTGCGCGAGGGTGGTCTTGCCCGCGCCGAGGCCCCCCTGGAGGAGGACGAGGTCCCCGGCCCGCAGCAGGCGGGCGAGCCGCTCGCCGAACCGGTGGGTGGCCTCGGGGGTCGGAAGGGTCAGGTCCATGGCTCCTCCACGTGGACGCGGGGCACCCGGGGGCCCACCTGGGTGGTGATCGTGTAGTTGATGGTGTCCGCTGCCCGCGCCCAGTCCTCGATGGAGGTACCGCCCGGACCCCAGAGGCGGACGACGTCACCGGCTCGCTCGGTGGCGTCCGGACCCAGGTCGACCACGAACTGGTCCATGCAGATGCGCCCGACCACGGGTGCCGGCCGGCCGCCGACCGTCACCGCGAGGCCCCGGTTCGACGCCTGCCGGGGGATGCCGTCGGCGTAGCCGAGCGGGACGACGCCGAGCGTGGTCGCCCCCACGGTGGCAGTGTGGCCGTAGGACACGGGAGTCCCGGCCGGAACGCGCTTCACCGTGGTGAGCTCCGCCTCCAGCGTCATCGCGGGCACGAGGCCGAGTGCGCCGGGGTCCGAACCGTCCGGCGCCATGCCGTAGAGGCTGATCCCGGGACGGACGAGGTCGAAGTGCGTTGCCGGATGCCAGAGGACGCCCGCGGACGCCGCCAGGTGGCGGACCTCGGGCGTGATCCCGAGGTGCTCCGCCCTCGCGACGGCGTCGGCGAAGACCTCGGCCTGGCGGGCGGTGGTGGGCTCCTCCCGCTCGTCGGCGCGCGCGAGGTGGGACCAGATCCCGACCACCACCAGCTCCGGCCGGGCGAGTGCCGCGCGGACGAAGGAGTCCCACTCCTCCGGCCGTACCCCGCCACGGGCCATCCCGGTGTCCACCTTCAGGTGCACCCGGGCGGTGGTGCCGAGGGCGGCAGCCGCGTCCGCGACGTGCTGGACCGCCCATGGCGCGTTCAGCCCGAGGTCGATGCCGGCCGCGATCGCCTCGCGGACATCGGCGTGCGGCGAGAACAGCCAGGCGAGCACGGGGACGTCGGGAAGCCCGGGCCGCAGTGCCACCGCCTCCCCCACCTGGGCGATCCCGAGCCACGTGGCCCCGCCGTCGACGGCGGCGCGAGCGGCGTGGACTGCCCCGTGGCCGTAGGCGTCCGCCTTGACCACCGCCATGAGCTGGGCGGACGTGCGGGACCGCAGCACCTCCGTGTTGTGGCGGATGGCTGCTCCGGAGACGACGGCGCGCGACGGTTCCACGGGCGCCATTGTCGCACTGCCCCTCGCGGTCCTCATCGGGGCAACGCGGCAATCACCGCCGGGAGGTGCCGCGCAACCGAGCTGGCGGTGAGTGGCCCGCCCGAGCCGGGGCGATCCGCGCGGCCGTGGGCGGCGCGCACCCCGGCCCGCGAATGGAGCCAGGAGGCGGCGGCACCCGCCGCGGCGAGCTCCCCGTGCCCGAGGCCCCGCGGCTCCGCCCGGGCCTGCAGCATGGCCACGAGAGCCGCGAGGAGGCCGGCGAGCACGTCACCGGATCCGGCGCTGGCCAGCCAGGAGGTCTGCCCGTCCTGGCCGTACAGCTCGCCGTCCGGGGTGGCGACCACGGTGACATGGCCCTTGAGCAGGACCGTGAGCCCGCGGTCCGCCGCGTACCGGAGGGCGGCGGACGCCGGGTCGGCCTCCACGTCCTCGCGCGTGGCGCCGAGCAGGGCGGCGAGCTCGCCGGCGTGCGGCGTGACGATCGCCGGCGCGGCCAGCGAGTGGGCGACGTCGTCGAGGACCTCGAGCACGCCGGCGTCGGCCACGAGCGGAACGTCGTGGCCGGCAGCCTCCTGCAGGGCGTGCAGCGCCGCCTCCGGGCCAGCGATCCCCGAGCCGACGAGGGCGGCCTGGATGCGCCCGGGGGCGGTCACGACCTCGGGATGGTGGTCCCGAACGCTCGCGACGGGGCCGAGGTACCGCACCATCCCCGGTCCGGCGGCGAGCGCACCGGCCGACGCCAGCACCGCCGCCCCCTGGTAGGCGGCGCTGCCGGCCCACACGCCGACGACGCCGCGGGTGTACTTGTGGTCCTCGCGCCGTGGCCACGGGAACAGGTCGGCCACATCGGCGGCGCCGAGGCGCCGGACCGCCACCGTGGCGGGGTCGAGCGGCAGGCCGAGGTCGAGGACCTCGACGCGTCCCGCCGCCGCGCACGCCGGGGGGAGGAGGAGCGCCGGCTTGGCGGCACCCATCGTGACGGTCAGGTGAGCGCGCAGCACGTCCCCGGGAGCCGCCCCGGACCCGACCACCCCGGACGGCACGTCGACCGCGATCACGACGGGCTCGTCGGGCGAGGCGCGGCGTTCCTCCTCGAGGGCCGCGACGATCCGGGCGAGGGGATCGCGCAGGGGTCCCGACAGTCCGATGCCGGCCAATCCGTCGATCCAGGCGCCGGAGCGGCGGGAGACGTCGAGGAGCGCGGCGAGGTCGGGTTCGCCCCCGTCCTCGGGAACCACCCGGACGATCCGGACTCCCGCCGAGCGGGCGGCCGCGAGACCCTCCGCATGCACGGTGCGCGCGCACAGCGCCGCGTGGGCCGCCACCCCCCTGCGAGCGAGGTCGGCCGCCGCCCAGAGCGCGTCGCCCCCGTTGTTGCCGCCACCGACCAGCGCCAGCACCACGGATCCGGGCACGCGCTGGCCCCGATCCCGGATCTCGCGGACGGTCGCGGTCGCGACCGCGCGCGCCGCCTGCCGCATCAGGGGGACGCCTGCCGCGAGCAGGGGTGCCTCCGCGGCGCGGATCGAGTCGGCGCCGTACGCCCGGATCATTCCGCCACCACCATGGCGATCGCGGTTCCGCCGTCGTGGCTCAGCGAGAGGTGCCACGTCGTGATGCCACGTTCGGCCGCGACGCGGGCCACCGATCCGGTGACCCGCAGGCGTGGCGCTCCCGAGGGGTCCGTGACCACCTCGCAGTCCTGCCAGCTCATCCCGCCGGGAGAACCCAGTGCCTTGGCCACCGCCTCCTTCGCGGCGAAGCGGGCCGCCAGCGACTGCGGGGGCAGGCCACGTTCCGCAGGGGTGAAGAGCCGGTCTCGCAGCCGCGGCACCCGTTCGAGGGCGGCGGTGAAACGTTCGATCTCGGCGACGTCCACCCCGATACCCAGGACCATCTACTCCACCGTCACCGACTTGGCGAGGTTGCGGGGCTGGTCCACGTCGAGCCCCTTGGCGGTGGCGAGCTCGCACGCGAAGACCTGGAGCGGGACGACGGAGACGAGGGGGGCGAGCAGGGTCGGGGTCTGCGGCACCCGGATGACGGTGTCAGCGAAGGGTTCCACCGCGGTGTCCCCGTCCTCGGCGATCACGAGGGTCCGGGCACCCCGCGCGCGCACCTCCTGGATGTTGGAGACGACCTTGGCGTGCAACTGGTCCCGTCCGCGCGGCGAGGGCACGATCACGAAGACGGGCTGGCCCGGCTCGACGAGGGCGATCGGCCCGTGCTTGAGCTCACCGGCGGCGAAGCCCTCGGCGTGGATGTAGGCGAGCTCCTTCAGCTTCAGCGCACCCTCCATGGCCACCGGGTAGCCGACGTGCCGGCCGAGGAAGAGGACCGACGTGGTGTCCTCCATGGACCGCGCGAGTTCGCGGACCTGCTCGGAGTCGTCGAGCACCCGCTGGATCTTGTCCGGCATCGCCTGCAGCTCGGCAAGGGTCGAGCGGACCTCGTCCGCGTACTTGGTACCCCGCAGCTGGGCGAGGTAGAGGCCCAGCAGGTAGCAGGCGGTGATCTGGGCGAGGAAGGCCTTCGTGGAGGCCACCGCGACCTCGGGGCCGGCGTGGGTGTACAGCACCGCGTCGGACTCCCGGGGGATGGTCGACCCGTGGGTGTTGACGACGGCGAGCACCTTCGAGCCCTGCTCGCGGGCGTGGCGGACCGCCATGATCGTGTCCATGGTCTCGCCAGACTGGCTGACCGCGACCACGAGGGTCTTCTCGTTCACCACCGGGTCGCGGTACCGGAACTCGTGGGCGAGCTCCACCTCCACCGGGATGCGGCACCAGTGCTCGATGGCGTACTTGGCCACGTGCCCGGCGTAGGCGGCGGTCCCGCAGGCGATCACCACGATCTTGTCGACCGACCGGAGGACGCTCTCGCTGATGCGCAACTCGTCCAGCACGAGGTGCCCCGCGCCGTCGGTGCGTCCGAGCAGCGTGTCGGCGACCGCCTTCGGCTGGTCGTGGATCTCCTTGTCCATGAAGGTCGCGAACCCACCCTTCACGGCCGCGGAGGCGTCCCAGTCGACCGTGAACTCGGTCGCCTCCACGGGGGCGCCGTCCCCGTCGACGACGGCCACGGAGTCCGGCGTGATGGTGACCACCTGGTCCTGGCCGAGTTCCAGCGCACGGCGCGTGTGGGCGATGAAGGCCGCGACGTCGGAGCCGAGGAAGTTCTCCCCCTCCCCCAGCCCCACGACCAGCGGGGAGTTCTTGCGGGCGCCGACGACCGTCGTCGGCAGGCTCTCGTGGACGGCGAGGAGGGTGAACGCACCCTCCAGGTGCCGAGTCACCTCGAGCATCGCCGCGGTGAGGTCCCCCCGGCGCTCGAACTCCCGGGAGAGGAGGTGGGCGACCACCTCGGTGTCGGTCTCCGAGAGGAAGGTGGCCCCGTCCGCGATGAGGGAGTCCTTCAGCTCCTTGAAGTTCTCGATGATGCCGTTGTGGATGACGGCGAGGCGGCCGTCCTCCGAGAGGTGGGGGTGGGCGTTGACGTCCGTCGGGGCACCGTGGGTGGCCCACCGGGTGTGGCCGATCGCCGCGGTCGCCGGCTCCGGAGGCGCGTCCTCGAGCGCGACCGCGAGATTGCTCAGCTTCCCCGCCCTCTTGGCCCACTGGAGGCCGGAGCGCGTGACGAGGGCGACACCTGCCGAGTCGTACCCCCGGTACTCGAGGCGGGCAAGCCCGCCCATCACGACGTCGAGAGGCCTCTCGGAGGGCGTATCGGGTCCGACGTATCCAACGATTCCACACATGCGCGCAAGTCTAGTTCCCACCGCAGCAGATTCGGGGTGACACAATCGGGGAGTGCCTGACAGGTCCCCGTTCGTCGAGTTCGACCGCGACCAGTGGTCGGCGCTCGCGGACTCCGCCCCCCTCCCCCTCACGGCAGCCGACGTCGTGCGGCTGCGGGGACTCGGCGACCCGATCGACCTGGCAGAGGTCGATGCGATCTTCCGGCCGCTCGCCTCGCTCCTGCAGATGTACGTCGCGGCCACGCGGGGACTGCACCTGGCGACAGGAGCGTTCCTGCGTGACATCGGTGCCCGCACCCCCTACGTGATCGGCGTGGCCGGCTCGGTGGCGGTCGGCAAGTCGTCGATGTCGCGGATCCTGCGAGAGATGATGAGCCGCTTCCCGGAGACCCCGAGCGTCGCGCTGGTCACCACCGACGGCTTCCTCCACCCCAACGCCGAACTCCAGCGGCGCGGACTGATGGACCGCAAGGGCTTCCCGGAGTCCTTCGACCGGCGGGCGATGCTGCGGTTCGTCCACGCCGTGAAGTCGGGGGCCGCCGAGGTCACCGCGCCGGTCTACTCCCACCTCACCTACGACATCGTCCCCGGCGAGCAGGTGGTGGTGCGGAGGCCCGATGTGCTCATCATCGAGGGACTGAACGTGCTGCAGCCGGCCCGGATGGGAGCGCAGACACCCCTGGCGATCTCGGACTTCTTCGACTTCTCGATCTACGTCGACGCACACCCGGACGACATCAAGCAGTGGTACGTCCGGCGCTTCCTCGCACTCAAGGACACCGCCTTCCAGGACGAACGCTCCTACTTCCGCCGTTACGGATCGCTCTCGGCAGAGGAGGCGATCGTGACCGCATCGGAGATATGGGACACGATCAATGCCCCGAACCTGCTGAGGAACATCGCCCCCACCCGGGGACGGGCCACCCTCGTCCTCACCAAGGGACCCGACCACGACATGCGCCGGATGAGGCTTCGCAAGCTCTAGGGAGCCCGCCTAGTGCGCTTGCCCCCGGCCGTCCGGACCGGGTGCGCGACCCTCCTCGGGCACCTCGCCCTCCGACCGGTGCACCACCTCCGGCGGCTCGGAGGCGCGCAGGAACGCGTCGCCGACCCGGGTGTGCGGCGCGCGCCCCCGCTCGCTGCGTGCATGGAACCACCTGTTCAGGCCGGAGAGCGCTGCATCGAGCACGAAGCCGAGCCCGATCCCGAGCACGACGCCACCCGCCACCGCCACCAGGAGGTGGGACTCGATGTAGGTGCCGGCAGCGAGTCCGAGGACGGTGGCGTACGAGGCCCAGATCACGGAGGCCACGGCCGCCGTGAGCACGAACCTCGGGCGAGGGAACCGGACCGCGCCGGCGGTCATGTTGACCGCCACCCTGCCGATCGGGACGAAGCGGGCGGACATGATGAACACCGCTGCACGCCGCTCCAGCGCCGACTCCGCCCAGGCGAGGGACCTGCGACCCCGGGGACTGTTGAGGATGGGGACACGCTCCAGCGGCAGCAGCATCCCGATGTGGTAGGCGATCACGTCACCCGTGAACGCCCCAGCGGCTGCGGCGACGATCAACCACCAGAGGGAGGGGCCCGAACCCGTGGCCACGAGGACAGCCGCGGCGATCACCACGGACTCCGACGGCAGGGGCGGGAAGAACCCGTCGAGCGTGGCCAACGCGAAGATGGCCAGCAGGAACCACGGGGTGTCCGACCATGCCAGGACCGTGTCGGTGATCCCTGCCAACCCGTCGAGGCTCATGCGCGGAGGCAGCGGCACGCCGATGTGCACGCGTGGTCGCGGGAACGTCGCATCGGCCTCCTCCGGGCTGTCCCCTCGATGCTACTCGCCCGGCGGTGGCCTCGCGTGTGCGCGCCGGGGGAACGGCGAGGGCCGGAAACGCCGAGGGCCCCACCATCTGGTGGGGCCCCCGGCGTGGACGTGTCAGCGCTTGGAGTACTGCGGCGCCTTGCGGGCCTTCTTCAGTCCTGCCTTCTTGCGCTCGATCGCACGCGAGTCACGCGTGAGGAACCCGGCCTTCTTCAGCGTCTGCCGATTCGCCTCGACGTCGATCTCGTTGAGTGCACGGGAGATCCCGTGGCGCAGCGCCCCGGCCTGGCCGGAGATGCCGCCGCCGTGGATGCGAGCGATCACGTCGAATCGCTGCTCGAGGCCGAGCAGCACGAAGGGCGAGTTCACGAGCTGCTGGTGCAGCTTGTTCGGGAAGTAGTCCTCGAGGGACCGTCCGTTGATCGTCCAGGAACCGGATCCCGGCACCAGTCGGACGCGAGCGATCGCCTCCTTGCGGCGGCCGGTCCCCGCTCCCGGCGCAGTCATCGACTGGCCGTGGGTGGCGGCGGGTACGGCGGTCTCGGACGTGTAGCTGGAGAGTTCCTCACTCTCCACGATTTCTGTGGTCTCGGCCACGCTTCTCCTCGATCCTTGCTGGGCGGGGCTACTGGGCCACCTGGTTGATTTCGAAGGCCTGCGGCTTCTGCGCCGCGTGCGGGTGCTCGGGACCCGCGTAGACCTTCAGCTTCTTGAGCTGGGCGCGGCCCAGCGAGTTCTTCGGGAGCATCCCCGCCACGGCCTTCTCGATGGCACGCTCGGGCCGGGTGGCCAGCAGCCGCCCGTAGGTCACGGCCTTCAGCCCGCCCGGGTAACCGGAGTGGCGGTAGGCCATCTTCTTCTCCGACTTCTGCCCGGTCAGCGCGACCTTGGAGGCGTTGACGACGATGACGAAGTCGCCCGTGTCCACGTGGGGGGCGAACATCGGCTTGTGCTTCCCACGGAGCAGGGTGGCGGTCTGGACCGCCAGGCGACCCAGCACGACATCGGTGGCGTCGATGACGTGCCACGTCCTGGTGATGTCGGCCGGCTTGGGTGTGTACGTACGCACTGGGTGAGCCTTCTCGTAAGATGACCCGCCGCATGGCTGAAGGCGGGTCAAGTGGTCAAATCTCGCGACTGTTGTGCACGGCCGTACCGGCGAGTGGGAGACACCAGGCAGGATCACAACGAATGCCTAGCCTACTGCCCGCATCGGGGCCGGTCAAAGGCGCGGCCCTGTGAAGGGCGTCGCAGTCCGGCCGCCACATCGCGCGCGGCGCACCATCCAAGGGAGGAGCGTGGCGCTTCTCACAATGGCAGAATCGTGGCATGAGCGACATCGACGGCGACTTCCTGGCCAAGCACACCTACCTGTCTGACGGGCGTCCGGAGAACCTCGATGAGCGGCTGGCCCGCGAGATCCCCGACACGGCCGATCCGGAGGTCCCCTACGACCGGCAACCGGACGCCGTCGGCGCCCTCGTCTCGGAGCCCGACCAGGGGCCGGAGGACGAGATCGGCGAGGAGCAGGACGTCCTGGCCCGCGCGGAGGGTCCCGCGCGTGCTGACGTCGGGGCCGAGGAGGCCGCCATGCACCTCTACGACGACGAGCAGCAGTACACGGACGAGGAGGAGGACTACTCCGCCTTCACGTCCGACGTCGAGGACGAGGCCGATGAGGACTCCGACGACGAGGGCGACCGCGACGACGACTCGGGCGAGTTCGTGTTCGACGCGGAGGAGGACGAGGGCTGAGACCGCCGGGCGCGCGCCGCCGTCGCCCGCTGCGCCACCAGGGAGTCCACCGGGTAGCCGACCTCCTCCAGCGTGAGGCCGTGGGGTGGGGCGACCCTCATCGCATCGTGGTTGCGCGCCTGCAGCACCTCGGCCACCCACCCGATGTCACGGCGGCCCTCCCCGACGGCGAGGAGTGCGCCAACCGCGGAACGCACCATCGAGTGGCAGAACGCGTCCGCACGCATCTCGACCTCGACGACGCCGCCGACCCGACGCACCCGCGCTTCCAGCACCGTGCGCGTGGTGGTGGCTCCGGGGCGGGGCCGGCAGAACGACAGGAAGTCGTGCTCGCCGAGGAGGACCGCGGCCGCCCGGTCCATCGCATCGACATCGAGACGCCGGTCCGACCACAGGGTGGAGCCCCGGGTGAGCGGGTCCCTCGGTGACACGCTGTCCGCGATCCGGTAGACGTAGCGACGCCACGATGCCGAGAAGCGCGCATCGAACCCCGGCGGCGCCACCCGGACGGAGCGCACGACGACATCGGGCTGCGGCAGGGAGCGCTCCCGGGCGATCAGGGCGTTGAGCCTCCGCGCGAAGGCCTCCTCCGGTGACCTGCCCGAGCGTCCCGGAGCACTCGTGAAGGCCCCCGTGGGGACATCGGCGTGGGTGACCTGTCCACGGGCGTGCACGCCGGCGTCCGTGCGACCCGCGACGGTCAGCCCGCTGGCACCACCGCGGGCCAGGACGGCGAGAGCGCCCTCCAGCGTGCCCTGCACGCTCGCCAGCCCGGGTTGCCGGGCCCACCCGGAGAAGCCACTGCCGTCGTACGCGCAATCGATGCGGAGTCGGACGGGCATGGGGCCATGGAACCACAAAGCCGTATGCCAGGCGCTACCGTCGGAGAATGCGGACTCCGACCACCCTCGCCGTGGACTGCGGTGGCGGGGGGATCAAGGCCTCGGTCCTCGACGCTGCGGGTGCCCTGCCTGCCCAGCCGATCCGCGCAGCGACCCCCTATCCCCTCCCGCCGGGACGCCTGCTCGGAGTCATCCGTTCGCTCGCCGGCCAGTTGCCCCCGGCCGACCGGGTCACCGTGGGAATGCCCGGGATGATCCGCCACGGCATCGTCGTGGCGACGCCGCACTACGTGACGCGCGCGGGACCCCGTACCCGCGTGCTGCCGGACCTGCTGGCGGCCTGGTCCGGCTTCGACATGCGCGCGGCGGTGGAGGAGAGCCTCGGGGCTCCCGCGCTGGTGCTGAACGACGCCGAGGTGCACGGGTGCGGGCTCGTCACGGGTGCCGGCCTCGAGATGGTCATCACGCTCGGCACCGGACTCGGGAACGCGGTCTTCGATGACGGGATCCTCGCACCGCATGCGGAGCTGTCCCGGGGCATCGGCAGGTGGGGGCTCACCTACGACGAGTACCTCGGCGAGCACGAGAGGATCCGGCTCGGGGATTCCCACTGGTCCCGGCGCGTCCGGACGGTGGTCGAGACCTTCCACCCCGTGTACCTTTGGGACCGGCTCTACCTCGGAGGTGGAAACGCCCGCCGCATCACCGCGGCGACGGTGGCACGGCTGGACAGGAGCGTGGTCGTGGCCGACAACTCCGCGGGAATCGTCGGTGGCGTCCGCGCCTGGGACATGGTGCGGGAGTAGCGGGGAACACGACGGCGGGGGAGCCCGTTGGGACTCCCCCGCCATCGTGCCTCCGTACTACTTCTGCTCGGTGGTCTCCGCGGGCTCGGCGGCCTCGGCAGGCGCGGACTCGTCAGCGGCCGTCTCGGCGGGCTCGGCCACCTCGACGGGCTCGGCCACCTCAACGGGCTCCTCGGCGGCGGGAGCGGCCGTGACCGGGGCCTCCTTCGGTGCGGACTTCTTCGCCACGGGCTTCCTCTTCGCCTTGACGGGCTCGAGGACCAGCTCGATGAGCGCCATGGGCGCGTTGTCCCCCTTGCGCGGGGCGAGCTTGGTGATGCGGGTGTAGCCACCGTCGCGCCCGGCGAACTTCGGCGCGAGCTCCTCGAAGAGCTCGGCGACGATGTCCTTCCGGGTGATCGTGGTCATGACCGTGCGACGGGCGTGCAGGTCACCGCGCTTGGCCTTGCTGATCAACTTCTCGGCCACGGGCTGCAGGCGCCGCGCACGGCGCTCGGTCGTGGTGATCGCCTTGTGCTCGAACAGTGCGGTGGCGAGGTTGGCCAGCATGAGGCGCTCGTGCGCCGCGCTGCCACCGAGGCGGGGGCCCTTGGACGGGGTGGGCATTTATGTCTCCTTCAGGTCTTTCTCAGCGCTCGTCACTGAACTGGACGTCACCGTCGTAGTCGATGTCGGCGCCGAAGTGCATGGACGGGTCGAAGTCCGCCGGCGAGTCCTTGAGGGACAGGCCGAGGGAGGACAGCTTCTCCTTGATCTCGGTGATGGACTTCGCGCCGAAGTTGCGGATGTCCAGCAGGTCCGCCTCGGACCGCGCCACGAGTTCGCCCACGCTGTGGATGCCCTCACGCTTGAGGCAGTTGTAGGAACGCGAGAGCAGACCGAGGTCCTCGATCGGGAGCGCGAGATCCTGGGCGAGCGCGGCGTCCGTGGGGGACGGGCCGATCTCGATGCCCTCGGCCTCGACGTTCAGTTCCCGTGCGAGTCCGAACAGCTCGACCAGCGTCCTGCCGGCGGATGCCAGTGCGTCCCGCGGTGCGATCGCGGGCTTGGTCTCGACATCCACGATCAGGCGGTCGAAGTCGGTGCGCTGCTCGACGCGGGTCGCCTCGACCTTGTAGGTCACCTTCAGGACCGGTGAGTAGATGGAGTCGACGGGGATCCGCCCGATCTCCGCATCGACGGCCTTGTTCTGCACGGCGGACACGTAGCCCCGGCCACGCTCGACCGTGAGCTCGATCTCGAGCTTGCCCTTGGCGTTGATGGTTCCGATGTGCAGGTCAGGGTTGTGGACCTCCACGCCGGCAGGGGGCGTGATGTCACCCGCGGTGACCACGCCGGGGCCCTGCTTGCGCAGGTACATCACGACCGGCTCGTCCTGCTCGGAGGAGACCACGATGTTCTTGATGTTGAGGATGATCTCGGCGACGTCCTCCTTGACGCCCGGCACGGTCGAGAACTCGTGCAGGACGCCGTCGATGCGGATGGACGTGACCGCGGCACCCGGGATCGACGAGAGCAGGGTGCGGCGCATGGAGTTGCCGAGGGTGTACCCGAACCCGGGCTCGAGGGGCTCGATGACGAACCGTGAACGGTGGTCGGAGACGACCTCCTCGGTGATGGAGGGGCGCTGTGCAATCAGCACTGTGTTTTCCTTTCAGCCGGCATCCGCCATTTGACGCCTGGCAGTTCGCCCCCGGCCTTGGTCCACCGGGGGCGGCTCGAGGATCTCGAGTGGGACTGGGAACCGTCAGACGCGACGGCGCTTCGGCGGCCGGCAGCCGTTGTGGGCCTGGGGCGTCACGTCGGAGATGGAGCCGACCTCGAGACCGGTGGCCTGGAGCGAGCGGATCGCCGTCTCGCGCCCGGAACCCGGGCCCTTGACGAACACCTCGACCTTCTTCATGCCGTGCTCCTGGGCGCGCCGGGCAGCGGCCTCGGCCGCGAGCTGCGCGGCGAACGGGGTCGACTTGCGGGAGCCCTTGAAGCCGACCTGGCCGGAGGACGCCCAGGCGATCACGGCGCCGGAGGGGTCCGTGATCGACACGATGGTGTTGTTGAAGGTGGACTTGATGTACGCGTTGCCGTGGGCAACGTTCTTCTTCTCCTTGCGACGGCCCTTGCGCGAGGCGCTCGTCGTCCGGGACTTGGGGGGCATGTGCGACTGTCTCCTTGGGGTCTTGACGGAACCGCTGCGCGGTGGCCTAGCGGGCCTTCTTCTTGCCTGCGACGGTCCGCTTCGGACCCTTGCGAGTACGGGCATTGGTCTTGGTGCGCTGCCCGTGCACCGGGAGTCCCCGGCGGTGGCGGAGGCCCTGGTAGCAGCCGATCTCCACCTTGCGGCGGATGTCCGCCGCGACCTCACGGCGGAGGTCACCCTCGACCTTGTAGTTGGAGTCGATGTGGTCACGGAGCGTGACCAGGTCACTGTCCGTCATGTCCTTGACCCGCAGGTCCGGGGAGATCCCGGTGGCCTCGAGGGTCTCCTTCGCACGGGTGCGTCCCATGCCGTAGATGTAGGTGAGCGCGATCTCCAACCGCTTCTCGCGGGGGAGGTCAACACCGGCGATACGTGCCAAAGTACCTGTCTCCTGGGAGTGGTTCGGAGGTCTTGCCCGATTCCTTCCCACGGGATTGTGGGCCCCAGCCTCCGAACCGGGGGTTGTGGTTCCTCACCACTGGAATCGGACTGTGGCGAGACGCCTCGGGGGCGGTCACCATGCCGGGGATTCAGCCCTGGCGCTGCTTGTGGCGGTGGTTCTCACAGATCACCATCACGCGTCCGTTGCGACGGATGACCTTGCACTTGTCGCAGACCTTCTTGACGCTCGGCTTGACCTTCATGTCGTTTCCTGTTCCCACCGGGTCTCCCCGGCACGTGTCACTTGTAGCGGTAGACGATCCGGCCGCGGGTGAGGTCGTAGGGGCTGAGTTCCACCACGACCCGGTCCTCGGGGAGGATCCGGATGTAGTGCTGCCGCATCTTGCCCGAGATGTGGGCGAGCACCATGTGCCCGTTCGCCAACTCCACTCGGAACATCGCGTTCGGCAGCGCTTCGACAACGCTGCCCTCAACCTCGATGACGCCGTCCTTCTTGGCCATGTCCTCCACTAACTCTCAACCTGCAGACGCCGAGCAACCGCCAGGGGGTCCGGGGATTGTCTCGACGACGGCGCGGCGGCGGCTCACACCACCGGACGCGCGCATCCAACGTTCCATGCTACGGCATCGCCGCTGGTGCGGGAAACCGCGGGCCGGGGTGACCTGGCACACTCAGTCGAGCGAGACGGGAACGATGCCGTGGGGTGCCAGCCCGGAGGCACCGCCGTCGGGCGCCGTGAGGACGTGCACGCCACCCGGGAGGATGGCCACCACGTGCTCCCAGTGCGCTGCCCGGGACCCGTCCCGGGTGACCACCGTCCACCCGTCCTCCAGCACGTCGTTCGCGGCGGAACCCGAGGCGATCATCGGCTCTATCGCGAGGGCCATGCCCGGCTTGAGCCGCAGGCCACGATCACGCGTGGCGTGGTGCAGCACCTCCGGAGGCTGGTGCATCTCCGTCCCGATCCCGTGGCCCACGTACTCCCGCACGATGTCGAGCGGAACGCCACGCACCGCCCAGCGCTCCACCACCCCCTCGACCGCACGTCCGACGACGCCGAGCCGGTCCCCGCCGGCGAGCGCCGCGATCGCCGCCCACAGCGCCTCCCGGGTCGCCTCCTCGAGGTGGCGGTCCTCCTCCCGGCCGTCCCCGACGACCATGGTGAAGGCGCTGTCCCCGTGCCACCGCCTGCCGTCGGGACCGGGAACGGAACAGCCGCCGTCGACGGAGACGACGTCGCCCTCCTCGATGACCCTGCCACCGGGGATGCCGTGGACGATCTCCTCGTTGACGGACACGCACACCGTCGCCGGGAACCCGTGGTAGCCCTTGAAGTTCGACAGGGCGTCGTGGCCCCTCAGGTGGTCCTCGGCGACCGAGTCGAGTTCCGAGGTCGTCACGCCCGGGACGACGGCGGCGCGCACGTCTGCGAGCATGCCCGCGACGATGTGACCGGCCTGCCGCATGAGCGCGAGCTCATCGCGGGTCTTCAGTTGGACCCGCTCACGGAACACGCGGTTGCTCCAGCGCGGCGATCACCCGCGAGGTCACCTCGTCGATCTCGCCCATCGCCTCGACCTCGACGAGGAGGCCGCGCTCGAGGTAGTAGTCGACCAGCGGGGCGGTCTGCTCGTGGTACACCTCGAGGCGGTGACGGATCACGTCCTCGGTGTCGTCGCTCCGGCCTTCGATCTCGGCTCGTCGCAACAGCCGGCCGACCATCGCCTCCTCGTCCACCACGAACTCGACGACGGCGTCGAGCGGCCGATCCCCGAGCAGGCCGTCCAGTTCCTCCGCCTGCGGCAGGGTGCGTGGGAAGCCGTCGAGGATGAAGCCACCGGCGGTGTCCCCCTCCTCCAGCCGGTCCGAGAGCATCGCGATGGTGACCTCGTCCGGCACGAGGTTGCCCGCGTCGATGTAGCTCGAGGCGAGCCGGCCGAGCTCGTCCCCGGCCGCGATGTGCTTCCGGAAGAGTTCACCGGTCGAGATGGTCGGGATGCCGAAGTGGTCGCTGATGCGGACCGCCTGGGTACCCTTGCCGGCGCCGGGAGCGCCGAGGACGACAATTCGATGCGTCATTGCAGGAATCCTTCGTAGTGCCGTTGCTGCAGTTGGGAATCGATCTCCTTCACCGTCTGCAGGCCGACTCCCACCATGATCATGATGGTGGTTCCGCCGAACTGCATCGACTGGGAGACCCCCATCGCCGCGATCACGACGACAGGGATGAGCGCCACGACCGCGAGGTACAGCGAGCCCGGCCACGTGAGGCGGGTCATGACGTAGCCCAGGTAGTCGGCGGTGGGTTTCCCGGCCCGGATCCCGGGAATGAAGCCGCCGTACTTCTTCATGTTGTCGGCGACCTCCTCCGGGTTGAAGGTGATGGAGGTGTAGAAGAACGCGAAGAAGATGATGAGCGCCGCGTAGGTCAGCATGTACCACCACGACTGCGTGGCGAGGAAGTTCTGCTGCAGCCACAGCGACCAGGACGCCTCGGGCGCGAACTGGGCCGCCAGGACCGGCAACTGCAGGATCGAGGACGCGAAGATCACCGGGATGACGCCGGACTGGTTGATCTTCAGCGGGATGTAGGTGGTGGATCCGCCGTAGAGGCGCCGTCCCACCATCCGCTTGGCGTACTGCACCGGGATGCGGCGTTGCGACTGCTCGACGAAGACGACCGCGAGCGTGATCAGCAGGATGACCGCCAGCATGATGACGATGTTGCGGAACCCGTTCGCGCCACCGGCGATGGAGATCATCTGGGTCGGGAAGGACGCGACGATGGAGGTGAAGATCAGGAGCGACATGCCGTTGCCGACGCCGCGCTCGGTGATGAGCTCGCCGAGCCACATGATCAGCCCGGTTCCGGCGGTCATGGCGAGGACCACCAGGAACAGGCTCCACGGGGACTCGTCCGGGATGGGACTGACAGGGCACCCGGGATACAGCCGATCGGAGACCGCGAGCGTGACCACGGTGACCGACTGCAACAGCCCGAGGCCGATGGTGAGGTACCGGGTGTACTGGGTGAGCTTCGCGGTCCCGGCCTGTCCCTCCTTGTGCAGTTCCTCGAACCGCGGGATGGCGACGCGCAACAGCTGGATGATGATCGATGCCGTGATGTAGGGCATGATCCCGAGCGCGAAGATGGAGAGCTGCAGGAGCCCACCGCCCGAGAACAGGTTCACCATGTCAAGGATCGACCGGTCCGAAGCCGCGGCACACTGCTGCACGTTCGCATAGCTCACGCCCGGTGCGGGGATGAAGGCCCCCAGCCGGAAGAGCGCCATGATGCCGAGCGTGAACAGCAACTTGCGTCGCAGGTCAGGCGTCCGGAATGCCTGTGCGAATGCGCTGAGCAAATTTCCTCCAAGGTGAGACCGTGGCCCGCGCGGACCCTGAGCTACATTACCGTGTTTGCGTGTGCGTGGAACCGGCCGGGAACACACCTGCCCCCGTACCGTGACGGGGGCAGGTGGCTGTTCGGGGGTGCTACGGCTGGGAGATGGATCCGCCGGCAGCCTCGATCTTCTGCTTGGCGGAGTTCGACCATGCGTCGGCCTCCACCTCCAGCTTGACCGACAGGTCACCGGAGCCGAGGACCTTCACGAGGTGGCCCTTCCGCACCGCTCCCTTCTCCACGAGATCCGCGACCTCGACCCTGCCGCCCTCCGGGAAGAGTTCGGCGAGCTTGTCGAGGTTGACCACCTGGTACTCGACACGGAACGGGTTCTTGAAGCCACGCAGCTTCGGCAGCCGCATGTGCATGGGCATCTGCCCGCCCTCGAACCGCTCGGGCACCTGGTTGCGGGCCTTCGTGCCCTTGGTGCCACGGCCCGCTGTCTTGCCCTTCGAGCCCTCACCACGACCCACGCGGGTCTTGGCGGTCTTCGAGCCGGGGGCGGGACGCAGGTGGTGCACCTTCAGGACGTGCACCTTCTCAGTCTCGTCTGCCATCACTTGACCTCCTCGACGGTGACGAGGTGCGCCACCGCACGGACCATGCCGCGAGTCACGTCGTCGTCGGGGCGCTCGACCGTCTGGCCGATGCGCTTGAGCCCGAGCGAACGCAGCGTGTCGCGCTGGTTCTGCTTGCCGCCGATGGCGGATTTCACCTGGGTGACCAAGAGCTTCGTCATCATGCACCCGTCCCAACGGCCTCGCCGGCCTTGACCTCTGCCTCGTGACGCGCACGCTCCTCCGCCTTCGCGCGGGCGCGCAGGAGCCCAGCGGGCGCGACGCGCTCGAGCGGGAGCCCGCGGCGTGCGGCCACGGCCTCGGGCTGCTCGAGCATCTTCAGTGCCGCCACGGTGGCGTGCACGATGTTGATCGCGTTGTCCGAGCCCATCGACTTGCTGAGGATGTCGTGGATCCCCGCGCACTCGAGGACGGCGCGCACCGGTCCACCGGCGATGACACCGGTACCGGGGGACGCGGGGCGCAGGAACACCACGCCGGCTGCGGCCTCGCCCTGGACGATGTGCGGGATGGTCCGGCCGATGCGCGGCACCTTGAAGAAGTTCTTCTTGGCCTCCTCGACACCCTTGGCGATCGCCGCGGGTACTTCCTTGGCCTTCCCGTAGCCCACGCCAACGGTGCCGTCACCGTCACCGACCACGACCAGCGCGGTGAAGGAGAACCTGCGTCCACCCTTGACGACCTTGGCGACGCGGTTGATCGCGACGACCCGCTCCAGGTACTGGCTCTTCTCCTCGGTCCGGCGCGCTCCGCGGGAGTCGCGGGAGTCGCGGCGGTCGCCGCGCGAGCGCTCGGTGCTCTCGCCTGTGGCCCCCGTGCCGGAGCCGGTCCTGCTTCGCTGCTGTGCAGCCATCAGATATTCCTCTGCTCTCGTTCGTTGGTTACAGGCTCAGTCCGCCGTCACGGGCGCCGTCGGCGACGGCTGCCACGCGACCGTGGTACTTGTTGCCGCCCCGGTCGAAGACGGCTTCCTCGATCCCCGCGTCCTTCGAGCGCAGGGCGATGAGCTGCCCGACCTTGCGAGCCTTGTCGGTCTTGGTGCCGTCGGCGGCCCGCATGTCCACCTCGAGGGTGGAGGCGGAGACCAGCGTGCGCCCTGTCGAGTCGTCGACCAGCTGCGCGACCATGTGCCGGTTGGACCGGGTGACGACGAGGCGGGGCCGGATCGCCGTGCCCGCCACCTTCTTGCGCACGCGCAGGTGACGACGGGAACGGCTGACGGCCTTGCCCTTGCCTTTGATGGACACTGCCATGGCTTACTTACCAGCCTTTCCGACCTTGCGGCGAACCTGCTCGCCGGCGTAGCGCACGCCCTTGCCC
>RZYE01000599.1 GCA_009930425.1 Actinomycetota bacterium
CGTCGGCGGGAAGGGCGGCGCGGACTACGGTGCCGGGAAGGCGCGCCACAACCTCGAGGAGGCCGGCGAGCAGCTCCGCCTCGCCTACGTGGCGCTCACCCGCGCCCGCTCGCAGGTGGTGGTGCACTGGGCGCCGACATCGCAGAACACCGTCCACGGCCCGCTGCACCGGCTGCTGTTCGGCGAGCGCGCCCTCGACGGGTCGCTGCCGGAGATGGCCGCCGTCCCGGGGCGCGATGACGCCGTCCGTACCCACCTCGACGCCGTCGCCGCCCGCTCGGGCGGGGGGATCGCGGTGGAACGGTGCGGCGATGGACCGGCGGGAGTGTCGCCGGACGCCACCGGTCCCGGGGCCGCCCCCGCGACCCCACCACCGAACACCACCGCCCCCGCGAATGTGCCGTCTCTGGCGGTCCGCGCGTTCGACCGCGCGCTGGACCGGGCGTGGGCGCGGCTGTCCTACACCGGGCTGACGGCGCGGGCCCACGAGGTCGCGTACGCGGAGCCGGAAGTGGTGGGCGTCGTCGACGAACCGGAGGTGCGCGCCCCGGACGAGGAGGAGACGGCGGTGCCGGCACTCCCCGATCCGGCGGAGACGTTCCTCTCCCCGCTCGGGGGGATGCCCGGCGGGACGGCGTTCGGAACGGTGGTGCACGAGCTCTTCGAGCGGGTGGACTTCGCCGCACCGGACCTGGCGGGAGCGCTGGCCGAGGCGGCAGCGGAGGCCGGCGTGGACCGCGTGGGCGTGGAGCCCGCCGAGCTGGCAGCCGGGCTGGTGCCCGTGCTGCGCACTCCGCTCGGGCGGCTGGCCGGAGGTCTCTCGCTCGCGGAGGTGAACGGCTCGGACAGGCTCGACGAACTCGGCTTCGAACTCCCCCTGGCCGGCGGGGACACGCCGCGGCGCGGGGGGCGTGTGCGGGGAATCGCGCGGCTGCTGCGGGATCACCTCCCGGCCGGAGATGTGCTGGCGCAGTACGCGGATGACCTCGCCGACGTCGACGACCGGGAGCTGCGCGGCTTCCTCACCGGGTCCATCGACCTGGTGCTGCGGGTGCGGGAGGCTGATGGGTCGCCGCGCTTCCTCGTAGTGGACTACAAGACCAACTGGCTGGGGAGTGGACCGGCTGGCGGCAGCGAGGATCATCCTCCCCTGACCGCGTGGGACCACCGCGGCTCGGCGATGACC
>RZYE01000600.1 GCA_009930425.1 Actinomycetota bacterium
CGTGTGGCGACCGGCCGGGCAACGGCACCGCGCCCCGCAGGCACCGCCGGCTTCTTCCTCGTCACGCTGCCCTCCCCCCGGTTGCGAGCCCCGTCACACGCGGGGACCATGGACAGTATGCATCCGGACAGCACTGTCCGGTTGGGAACGAAACACCAAGGAGACCAATGCCAGAGAACTGGGACCACACCTACGACGTGCTCGTGGCCGGGACCGGCGGCGCCGCATTCGGTGCCGCTATCTCCGCCGCACAGCAGGGCCTGAAGGTGCTCATGGTGGAGAGCACGGACAAGTGGGGCGGCAGCACGTCCATGTCCGGCGGCGGCATGTGGCTGCCGAACAACCCGCTCATGAAGCGCGATCGCGCGGGCGACTCCCGCGAGGAGGCGCTTGCCTACCTGGACGCCACGGTGGGGGATGAGGGCCCCGCGACCTCCCGGGAGCGCAAGGAGGCCTTCGTCGACACGATCGACGAGACCATCACCGCCCTCGAGCGCCTCGGCATGGAGTTCGCCCGCTCCAAGGACTACCCGGACTACTACCCCGAGCGGTCCGGCGGCAAGATCGGGCGCGCGATCGAGGTGAAGCTCTTCGACGCCAAGGAACTCCCCGAGCAGTGGTGGGAGACCTCCCGCGGCAAGTCCGACGGCGTGGCCTTCCCCATGATGACCGACGACGTCTGGCTCATCGCCCGCGCCTGGTCCACCCCGGGCGGGTTCATGCGGGGCGCGAAGTTCGTGTTCCGCGGGCTGGGCGGGGCCGTGCGCGGCCGCCGGGACATCGGCATGGGCGCCGGCCTCTCCGCCTCCTTCATGACCGTGGCCCTCAAGCAGGGCACGGAGATGTGGCTGAAGTCCCCGGTCGAGGACCTGGTGGTCGAGGACGGCCGGGTGGTGGGCGCCGTCGTGAATCGCGACGGCCGCGAGGTGCGCGTGCGGGCGAACCGCGGCGTGGTGTTCGCGTCCGGTGGGTTCGCCCACAATGCGGAGTGGCGCCAGAAGTACCACGGCGTGCCGGCGGACTGGTCCTCGGCCAACAAGGGGAACCTCGGCACCACCATCGAGATCGGCGAGCGGCACGGCGCCGCGACCGCCCTCATGGACGACGCCTGGTGGGGCGCCTCCATCCCCGCGCCGGCCGAGGGGATCAACCCGGCCTTCCTGGTGAGTGAGCGGTCCATGCCG
>RZYE01000601.1 GCA_009930425.1 Actinomycetota bacterium
CGTGGTGACCGCCGACGTCACCGGGGCGGCGGCGGAGGCGGGGGTGGTCGTGGGCGGCCACCCGATCGTCAACACGGCGATCCTGGGGGCGATCGCCGCGGCGACCGGGCTCGTGACGCTCGAGAACGTGGCGGCCGCGATCGCCGAGGCGTTCCCGGCGGGCGCGGCCGAGAGGAACGTGCGGGCCGCGCAGCTGGCCTTCGAGCGCACCATGGTGAGCGTCGGGTGAGCGAGGAAGTGGGAGTGGGAGTGCGATGAACGAGAGTCACCAGATCGCGATGTCCGTGCCGGGCATCGGGGAGGCGGGTCGCACCGGGGACTGGCGGCACGAGTACCCCGTGATCACGGCGGAGGCCTGCCTGCCGGTGAAGTCCGGCCGGGACAGCTGCCAGATCTGCTGGGCGCACTGCCCGGACAACTGCATCACGCGGGGCGCACCGCCGATCATCGACCTCTACTACTGCAAGGGGTGCGGCATCTGCGTGGAGGTGTGCCCCACGCACGCGATCGTGATGCACCCCGAGGCTGACCGCACCGGGGAGGCATCGTGACGGTCACCGTCCTCACCGGCAACGACGCCGCCGCCACCGCCGCGAAGCTCGCCCGCGTCCAGGTGGTGGCCGCCTACCCGATCACCCCACAGTCCCCCGTGGTGGAGGCACTCAGCGAATGGGTGTCGAGCGGGGAACTCGCCGCCGAGTTCGTCAACGTGGAGTCCGAGCACTCCGCCCTCACCGTCTGCATCACCGCCTCCACGGTGGGCGCGCGCGTGTTCACGGCGACCTCCGCGAACGGGCTCGCCTACATGACCGAGCAGGTGTGGTGGGCGGCCGGGGCGCGCCTCCCGATCGTCATGTGCATCGCCAACCGGGCCATGGCAGCGCCGTGGAACGTGCTCAACGACCAGCAGGACTCCATGAGCGTCCGGGACGCCGGCTGGGTCCAGCTCTACTGCCGCGACAACCAGGAGATCCTCGACACCACCCTGCAGGCCTGGCGCATCGCCGAGCGGCTCAACGTGCCGGTCATGGTCTGCTACGACGGCTTCCTCCTGTCCCACACCATGATGCCCGTGGACGTGCCGACGGCAGAGCAGGCCGATGCCTTCCTCCCGCCCCGTACCGACCCCCTCCAGGTGGTGGATCCCGCCGACCCGCGCAACATCGGCCCCGTCACGCTCGC
>RZYE01000602.1 GCA_009930425.1 Actinomycetota bacterium
GACGCCAGCCCGCGGCATCGGCGCGGGCGCGGCGCTCGGCGAGCACGGCGTCGTCGACCTCGAGGGTCACCGACCGGTCCGGGATCGAGATGGAGATGATGTCCCCGTCCTCGATCAGGCCGATCGTCCCCCCCGACGCCGCCTCCGGCGACACGTGCCCGATCGACAACCCCGAGGACCCGCCGGAGAAGCGGCCGTCCGTGATGAGCGCGCACTTGGGGCCGAGGCCCACGCCCTTGAGGTAGGCGGTGGGGTACAGCATCTCCTGCATGCCCGGGCCCCCCTTGGGGCCCTCGTAGCGCACGACGACGACGTCGCCCGGCTCGATCCGCCCGCCCAGGATCGCCTCCACGGCGTCCTCCTGGGACTCGCTCACCTTGGCGGGGCCGCGGAACGTCCACTGGTCCTCGGGCACGCCGGCGGTCTTGACGATGCAGCCGTCGGGGGCGAGGTTGCCCTTCAGGACGGCGAGCCCGCCGTCGGCGGTGTAGGCGTGCTCGATGTCGCGGACGCAGCCGTCCACGGGATCGGTGTCGAGGGTGGCCCAGCGGTTCGTGGAGGAGAAGGCCTCGGTGGTCCGCACCCCGCCGGGCGCGGCATGGAAGAGTTCCAGGGCGGTGGCGGAGGTGCGGCCGGAGCGGATGTCCCACTCGCCGAGCCACGTGTCGAGGTCAGGGGCGTGGACGGCGTGGGCCGGCTCGAGGAGGCCGCCGCGGTGCAGCGCACCCAGGATGGCCGGGATCCCACCGGCGCGGTGGACGTCCTCCATGTAGTACTTGTGGGTGTTGGGAGCCACCTTGCAGATGCAGGGGGTGACGCGGGAGATGGCGTCGATGTCGTCCTGCGTGAAGTCCACGCCAGCCTCGTTCGCCGCTGCGAGGATGTGCAGCACCGTGTTGGTGGAGCCGCCCATGGCCACGTCCAAGCGCATCGCGTTGGCGAACGCGGCCTTGGTGGCGATGGAGAGCGGGAGGACGGAGGCGTCGTCGTCCTCGTACCAGCGCCTGGCGAGGTCGACGACGAGGCGGCCGGCGTTCAGGAACAGGTCCTTGCGGGCGGAGGCGGTGGCGAGGGTGGAACCGTTGCCGGGCTGGGCGAGCCCGATGGCCTCCATCAGGCAGTTCATCGAGTTGGCGGTGAACATGCCGGAGCAGGAGCCACAGGTGGGGCAGGCGTTCTCC
>RZYE01000603.1 GCA_009930425.1 Actinomycetota bacterium
GGGAACTCGACGATGTCCTCCGCCCCGGCGGCCTTGAGCCGCGGGATCAGGCGCCGCACCTCGGCCTCGTCCACGATCGTGTTGACCGCGAGCCAACCCTCGGTCTGGAGGCGCGAGATCGTGGGGCTCTTCAGCGAGGGCAGCACGTCCTCCACCGCCGCCAGGTTGGCCTCGTGCACGTTCAGCATGAGCCCGGCCTTGCCTCGCGCCGCCAGCGACGCCCGCAGCAGCAGGGCCAGGTCCTCGATCCGGCCGCGCTTCCACGGATCCGCCATGGCGTCGCGGTTCGCGATCAGCCGGGTGGTGGAGCGCAGCACCTCGTGCACGATCCTCAGCCCGTTGGCGCGCAGCGAACTCCCCGTCTCCGTGAGCTCCACGATCGCGTCTGCGAGGTACGGCGGCTTCACCTCGGTGGCGCCCCACGAGTACTCGACCTCTGCCGTCACGCCGTGCTCCTCGAGGAATCGCTCCGTCAGCACCACCGCCTCGGTGGCGATGCGCTTCCCTTCGAGGTCGGCCACCGACCGGATCGGGGAGTCCAACGGCACCGCCACCACCCAGCGCACCGGCCGGCGCAGCTGCTTCGAGTACTCGAGCTCCGCCACCTCGACCACGTCCCGCCCCAGGATCCAGTCGAAGCCCGTGACCGCGAGGTCGATCAGCCCGTGCTCCACGTACCGGGAGGCCTCCTGGGGCCGGATGAGCATGCACTCGATCTCGTCGTCGTCGATGGCGGGGAAGTAGCCGCGGGACGAGATCGAGATGGAGAAGCCGGCCTGCTTGAACAGGCTCACGGTGGCGTCCTGCAGGCTGCCCTTCGGCAGCCCGAGGCGGAGCACCTTCTCGACGACGGCGCCGCCTGCCGTTCCGTCCGCCACGCCGCCTTCCGCCCCGCCGCTCGCCGCTTCGCCCGCCGGCACGCCGCTCGCCGCTTCGCCCGCCGGCGCGCTCACCGCGTGCTCCCGTACATCTCCTCGGGCGTCATCTCCCGCTCGGAGTTCTCCACCAGCGAGCCGTCCTCGGCCACCGTGCGGTAGAAGCAGCTGTGGAATCCCTCGTGGCACGCGGGGCCGGACTGCCGCACCCGCACCACCACGGCATCCATGTCGCAGTCCACGCGCATCTCCACGAGCTCCTGCATGTTCCCGGAGGACTCGCCCTTCTTCCACAGCTTCTG
>RZYE01000604.1 GCA_009930425.1 Actinomycetota bacterium
GTTTCCTCATGCCCGATCGATCTCGAAGGGCTCGCCCCGGCTCGCGAACCGGAGCGGATCGAGGTCCGTGCCACGGAAGACGAGGGTGAGGGCCTCCCGCGCGTACCCCTCGTAGGGGGCACCGTCGACGTCGCCGCGCACCGTCCACCGGTTCTTGGTCTGGGTGACGGTGACGGTGGTGCGGACGCGCGCGCCGCCGGCGTGGGCGAGGGTCTCGCCGTCGTCCTCCTGGAAGAAGGTGGTCCGCTGTCCGATGCGGTGCGGCAGGAAGACGTGGAGCTCGATCTCGCGGGGGGCGAGGCCCGCCGTCGAGGGGGGCGCCTCGGGGAGCATGGGGATGACGGCACCGTCCCGCGCGAAGAGCGGGATGCGCTCAAGGGGGGCGTCAGCGGTCACCCAGCGGCCGCCGTCGAGGTACTCCCCGGTATGCCAGTCGTACCAGCCGCCCGCGGGGAGGTAGACCTCGCGTGACCGCACGCCCGGCTCCACCACGGGCGCGACCATCAGGTCCGGACCCAGGAGGTACTGGTCGTCGATGTCGCGGGCCTGCGGATCCCACTGGTGGTCGAACACGAGCGGGCGCTGCACTGGCGCCCCGGTCTCGGCGGCCCGCAGGAAGCAGGCGTACAGGTAGGGCAGCAGCCGGTAGCGCAGCTGGATCGCCTCGCGGGCGATGCCCTCGATCGTGCGGCCGAACGACCACGCGTACTGGTCCACGGTCCCAGCCATGGCGTGGTTCCGGAAGAACGGGGTGAGCGCCCCGTGCTGCATCCAGCGCGCCAGCAGCTCTGGGTTGCAGTCCTCCGCGAAGCCGCCGACGTCCGCCCCGACGAACGCCTGTCCCGAGATCCCGAGGCCGCTGCCCATCGGGATGGACAGCCAGAGGTGGTCCCACCGGGACATGTTGTCCCCCATCCAGTTCGCGGCGTAGCGCTGGATCCCGGCGAACCCGGCACGGGAGAGCACGAAAGTCCTCGCCTCGGGCTGGGCGGCCCGGAGCCCCTCGACCGTACCCATCGCCATCAGCAGGGCGTACTGGTTGTGGAACCTGCCGTGCGAGTGCTCTCCGTGGCCGAAACGCATGCGGTCCGGGGCGATCTCGCCGGTGGCGGGCTCGTTCATGTCGTTCCAGATGCCCGCCAACCCCGAGGCGACGTGTCCGGCGTTGAGTTCACCC